>JAJZSS010000054.1 GCA_021849525.1 Chloroflexota bacterium | reverse complement strand
CTTATAAACTCTGCGGCATCACCCATGCCCCAGTTCTCGAATGGATCCCACAGGCCATCCTGCAGCAAGGCATCGGTGAGCTGGGCATGCCCGTAACGCAGCGTCCCGGTGCGTCCTTCGACGAGATACGGGGCCCGGCTCATACTCTCCATGCCCCCGGCTATGTATAGATCCCCATCCCCGGCGCGCACGCCCTGGGCCGCCAGGGTGATCGCTTTCAGCCCTGAGCCGCAGACCTTATTGATCGTGAAGGCTCCCACACTGGAGGGCAGCCCGCCAAAGATCGCCGCCTGGCGGGCCGGATTCTGCCCCAGTCCGGCGGATACGACATTTCCCATAATCACTTCGTGAACATCGGCTGGATCGGGAAGGGCGGCGCGTTTCACTGCCGCCTCCACCGCAATCGCCCCCAATTTCGTCGCTGGCAGACCGCTCAGACCGCCCTGGAAACGCCCCACCGGCGTCCGGACAGCACTGAGGATCACTGTCTCGCCATCGTGTAAACTGCTCATCGGGTCTCCTCCTGTTCTGGCGCTGACCTTTGGGCCTGGGCAGCGATTTCGCGCCCCAGGGTTATATTTAATTACTATGCTGGCCGGTCGATGATCGATTCAGGATGGAATGTTTTTAGCGGCGGTCAGCCAGCCTGCGTGAACGCGCAGGTAGGTATCTTCCAGGCTTTCGGGCAGCACGCGCGTGCCCGCCACCGCCGACATAAAGTTCGTATCCCCGCCCCAGCGCGGGACGATATGCATATGGACATGCTCGGCGATGCCTGCTCCCGCCACCGAGCCGATATTCATCCCCAGGTTGAAGCCCTGAGGCTGGTAAATCTGCTGGAGCACCCGCATCGTCTGGTTGGTCAGCTCCATGATCTCCGACCGGATCGCAATATCCAATGCCTCCAGCGAAGACTGGTGGGAGATGGGCACGACCATCACATGCCCGCTGGTATATGGATAGCGATTCAGGATCACAAAGGCCAGCCGGCCGCGGGCCACGATCAGGTTTCCCGGACCATCCGCTAGCCCAAGGGCGTTGCAGAACACACAGCCTTCGACTTTGTCGTGATTATTGATATATTCCATCCGCCAGGGTGACCATAAATGTTTCAAGTTAGAAGCCTCAGACGCTATAAATCATTGTAGCAAAGAATCGGGACAGGGGGAATAGCAGAAGAGAGTGTGTTTCTACACCCGAAACTTTCGCTAAACTCTGCAGAAGGCGATTGACAGGTGTCCAGAAGCAGAGTATCCTCTTCCCGTTCCGGATGCTTTTGGGCATTCACAGCCGACTGAGGTGTTATGCAGCAACTGCCGCTCTTCGAACCCGCCCGCTGGTCCGTCACCGAGCTGACCCGCTATATCCGCTCCCTGTTTGAGGAGGATGCACAGCTCCAGGACATCTGGGTCCAGGGAGAGATCTCCAATTTTTCGCGTCCCAGCTCGGGGCACCTCTACTTCACCCTCAAGGACAGCACCAGCTCGCTGCGCTGTGTGATGTGGCGCAGCCAGGCAGCCCGCCTGAAAATCATGCCGCGCGATGGCGATGCCGTGGAAGTACACGGCAGCCTGAATGTATACGAAGCGGGAGGCCAGTACCAGCTCTATGCGGATATCTTGCGCCCGGTCGGGCAAGGAGCCCTGTATGCGGAGTTCTTGCGCCTGAAAGCGCTGCTGGAAGCGGAGGGTTTATTCGACCCGGAACGCAAGCGCCCCATCCCGGCCTGGCCGCACGTCATCGGGGTGATCACCTCCCCAACCGGGGCTGCATTGCGCGATATCCTGAATACCCTCCGCCGGCGCTACCCGGTCGTCCGGGTGGTCATCGCTCCAACTGCCGTGCAGGGGGATGAAGCGCCGGCCGGAATTGTACAGGCTTTGCTGAGCCTGGCAGCCAGGGTGCATCCGGATGTGATCCTGCTGGCCCGCGGCGGCGGTTCGATCGAAGATCTATGGGCGTTCAACGATGAACGCGTGGTGCGGGCCATCGCTGCCTCTCCAATCCCCATCATCAGCGGGGTAGGACACGAAACAGATTTCACCCTGGCGGATTTTGCCGCCGATTTACGCGCCCCCACCCCCACCGCCGCCGCCGAGCTGGCCACGCCCAATCGCACCGATCTATTGGCTGGCCTGGCTGATTTGCAGAACCAGCTCCAGCGCAACCTGCAGATGAATTTAGCCGATTGGCGCTGGCAGCTCAGCCATACTCGCAGCCGACTGGCGAGCCTCTCCCCTCAGGCGCAGGTGCGGACAGACCGCCAGCGGATTGACAACCTGGCGCTGCGCACCGGCCAGGCGATTACCCACAGCCTGCAGCTGCGCCGTGCCGCTTTAAGCAGCCAGGAGCACCGCCTGGGAGCCCTGCACCCGCTGGCTGTCCTGCAGCGGGGTTACGCAGTGGTCACCCGAGCGGATGGACAGATTGTCCGCAGCGTCGCTCAGGTCCAGCCCGGCGATCCCTTAACGATCCAGGTGAGCGACGGAAAATTTGGAGCGCGCGCTTCACATTCGGATGAGGAATAATCGTGATGGAATCCGCAGAAAACCTGTTATTTAGCGAGGTCGAGACCCTGGATGATCTGGTCCTGG
Organism: Chloroflexota bacterium; assembly: GCA_021849525.1. Taxonomy (GTDB): domain Bacteria; phylum Chloroflexota; class Anaerolineae; order Anaerolineales; family UBA4823; genus JAJZSS01. The sequence continues at coordinate 5,383 of JAJZSS010000054.1, read as the reverse complement.
CTGCCCACCAGGAGCTGGAGGCGGCTGTGCTGCGCGAATCGAACCGGGCATTCAACCTGGGGCTGCGCACCTGGTTGATCCCGGGCGCCCTGACTATCATCGCAGTTTTTATCTTCAGCAAATCCAATTGGGCCATGACCGCCATCACGGCAGCATTGATTGGCCTGGCAGTGATTGTATTTGCCATCTTTGTCGCCTCGCAGTCAAAAGCCAAAAGCCCGACCAGGATCTATGCAAAACTCCTGGCAGGCGAAGTGAGCCGCAAACACTCCGAGCTGGGGCACACTACAGATGAATTTACCCGCCGGGCACTGGAAATTCTGCCAGACGAGGCGCTGTTAGCCCAACTCCTGAGACAGCAAGAAACCGACCGCGAGCGTCCCAACCCGCTTCCAGAGGAGGAAAGCGAATGACGAACCAGACTGAAAAATCCCTGGAGAACATCCCGTATGAGCAGGCCCTGGCTGAGCTGGAGCAGATCGTCAGCGACCTGGAATCTTCCGAACGCCCGCTGGAAGAAGCCCTGGCACTCTATGAGCGCGGCCAGGTGCTGGCGCGCTACTGCAGTATACTGTTAGATCAAGCCGAGCTGCGGATTGAACAAATTTCGGGGGACCAAATCTTACCCGTAGATGGTGAGGCGATCTCATAAAGCCAGCAGCATACAAACAAAGGTCACAACACTGATGAGCATCTTAGAAATATTTAACAACCAGGTCCTGTGGAGCGCCTTACTCCCCTGGACCCTGGCCCAAATCGTCAAAGTTCCCCTGGAATATTTCACCACCAAACGCTGGAACTGGTCGCTGCTGTTGAGGGCCGGGGGAATGCCCAGCTCACATTCCGCCCTGGTCGCCGGGGCATGTCACGCCATCGGACTGCGGGCTGGTTTTGGCTCGCCTCTGTACGCCTTGGCCTTCGTCCTGGCAATGATCGTGATTTATGACGCCACCGGAATCCGCCGCCAGGCCGGTAAACATGCTGAGATGATCAATGCAATTGTCGAAGATATGGCTACCGGACACCCCATCCAACAGCAAAAGCTGCGCGAAGTGTTGGGGCATACCCCCCTCGAAGCCCTCGGGGGCACCGTTTTGGGTTTGTTGATCGCCCAGATCCTGTGGATGGTCGGGTTTTAATCCCCTCAAACCTTGCTTTATCTATTTCCTGGGCCAGCCCAGCCGGCGAGCCAGCCAGTTGAGCAGGCTGCGCACTTCTCCGATTCCCAGCAAAATGCCCCCCAGCCCGTACACCAGCCCCCCGCCGGCCACCCCCACGCTGAGCGCCCGCCAGGCAGGCTGAGCTGCCAGCCAATTCTCACTTAACAGCAGGAAGGCAGCCATCCCGGCCGAGGCGATCCCCGCCTGCGCCAGGCCTTTCAGGATATGGGCACCTGCCAGTCCACCCAGGCGAAGGCGCATGGCGATCAGCAGCCCCAGCATTTCAAGGCCGGTTGCGACCGTGTTTGCCAGGGCCAGGCCGCCATGCGGCATCCATCCCAGGCGCTCAAACCAGGCGGCAAACAGAAAACTAAACACCACATTCAAGCCCATCGCGCCTGCCCCTATCAGGACCGGGGTGCGCGTGTCGTGCAAGGCGTAAAAAGCCCGCGCCAGTATCTCCACGACCGAATGGCCGATTAAACCCACGCCATACCAGAGCAAGGCCCAGGCGACCAGCTCGGTGGAGTGGGCATCGAATTCGCCGCGCTGGTAGAGGGTGGCAACCAGTGGAAAGCGCAGCAGCACCAATCCCACGCTGGCAGGCAGCGCCAGCAGCAGGACCCCTCGCAGGGTCGCCGAGAGCGAATGCCGCATCTCGCTGATCTGGCCGCGCGCATACTGGGCGGCAAAAGTTGGCATTGCCGCCGTAGCAATCGATTGGGCGATCACGGTCTGCGGCATAAGCATCAGAGTAAAGGCATAAGTGACCCCATTGACGCTGCCTTCCGGCATGCCCGACGCCAGGCGCACATTAATCCAGAAATTCAGCTGTACCACAGCCACGCCCAGCAAGCGCGGCCCCATCAACCGGGCGACCTCACCCACCTCCGCCAGGCGTAACCCCAGCGTCGCCGAATAGCGCCCACCCTGGCGGACCAACACCGGAATTTGCACCAGCAGGTGCAGCCCCGCTCCCAGCAGCACGCCCCAGGCCAATCCATAGATTCCCATCTTTGGGGAGAGGACCAGCACTCCAAAGATCATCCCCAGGGCATACATGGAAGGCGCCAGAGCCGGAAACAGAAAGATCTGGTGGGAATTCAAGATACCCATCACCAGCCCGCTGACCCCGAAGATGATCGCAGAGGGCAGCATCAGGCGCGTCAGCGAGACGGTCAGATCGAATTTATCCGGGTCACTGGCAAAACCCGGGGCGAGGATATAGCGCACAATCTGGGGGGCGAAGATGGCCGCCAGCAGGCTGGCAAAGATCAGGATCAGCAGCACCAGATTTATGACCGCCGAAGCCATCTCCCAGGCTTTGCGGCGCTGGTCTTTCGCCAGCAAACCGGTGAAGGTGGGAATAAATGCCGAGCCCAGTGCTCCGCCTGCCACCAGATAATACAGCGTCTCCGAGACACGGTTGGCGGCAGAGAATGCTTCCATCTCTGTAGAAGTACCAAAAGCATTGGCGACCAGTACCCAACGCAGCAGCCCGGTCAGGGTGCTGAGCAAGAAGGCAAACATCACCGTGCCGGCAGCGCGGGCAATTTGACGATTGGCAGAAGTCTCTGGGGGGGTCACTGCCGGATATTATAACCCTTACTCCTGCGGACCTAATCGCGACTGAGGCAGGGATTGAAAAACATCCCGACAGCGAACAAATGTTCTTGAATTATTTTATTTGACCTGGTTTTTATGATAAAATTCAACCTTACGCGGGTCTAAAGCGTATTTACTTTAGTCTGTTTCCGGTATACACTCCACCTCTGCAAAATAGTCCCGTCAAGGAGCCGTTAATGGTTCAATTAAGCCTGGAATTTGAGGCCCATGCGAATTATGTCCTCCCGGTTGTCTACCCGGGAAGAAACGACGAGCTGGTGACCGCCGGCATGGATAAGATGATCCGCCACTGGAAGCTGCCGGAGACAGCAGAATCCGGCCGGCCACACTTGATCCGCGAAGTGTCCGCCCACGCCAACAGCGTCAACAGCCTGGCTTTTACTCCCGACCGGCAATTCTTACTCTCCGCTTCTACGGATACCAATGTTTGTGTCTGGTCCTGGCCCGCCTTGCAGCGGATGCATACGCTTTCCGGGCATAAAAAGACGGTCGCTGGCCTGCGCGTTGCGCCGGATGGCTCACTGGCTGCCAGCGCCTCTTACGATGCGCAGGTCATGCTGTGGAGTATCCTCACCGGTGAATTGCTGGGCGTTTTGAAGGGGCATAAGCGCAATGTTACCTCCCTGGCTTTCAGCCCGGATGGCAAAACCCTGGCATCTTCCGGCTTGGGCGAGGAAATCTGTATCTGGGACCTCCCTTCCCAGACGATCCAAAAAAAGCTGCACGGCCATCAGGACGCCGTCGGCACCCTGGCATTTACCCCCGATGGACATTATTTGCTCTCCATCGACAATGCCGGCATATTACGCTTATGGAGCGCCGAGGGCTTGCAGCTAAAACGTGAAATCCAGCTCCCCAAAAGCCGGATGGGATCGTTTGCCTTCCACCCCAATGGGACATTGTGCGCTATTGGCGCCGAGCATCAAATTTTGCTCTGTGACTGGCTCTCGGGTGAGATTGTCGAAGAAATTCAATTTAAACCTGCAGCCATCGCAGGGATCGCCTTCGCCCCGGATGGGAAAGGTATGGCAGCCGGTTTTGCAGACCGCAAAGTGCGAATCTGGGATCTCGCTTCGATCGGAGTGTGAGCGATGGGTTTTACGTCCCCTCCCAATCAGAACCAGTACTACCAGCAGGTCTGGGCGCTGGCGCGGCAAATACCCGCCGGGAAAGTCGCCTCGTATGGCATGCTGGCCACCTGGGTGCCCCTGCCCCCGAACGTGAGCCCGGATGATTATCGGGCCTGGGGAGCGCGTTGGGTCGGCGGGGCAATGGCCCGCTGCCCGGCGGATGTACCCTGGCAGCGAGTAGTTAACAGCCAGGGGATGATCAGCCTGCCGCGCGGCGGACCTTACGAGCGCCAGCAGGGCCTTCTCCAAGAAGAAGGCGTGGTGTTCGGACCCAGTGGGAAAATTGACCTGAAGCGCTTTGGCTGGGAAGGGCCAGTAACACCCGGTCTGGCAGCAGATTCATAATCCGGAGGACTGTCATGACCACCGATACAACCCTCAGCCGCTGTGCCTGGCCCGGAAATGACCCGTTGTATGTGCAATACCATGATGAAGAATGGGGCGTCCCGGTGCATGACGACCGGAAATTGTTCGAGTTTTTGATCCTGGAAGGCGCCCAGGCCGGTTTGAGCTGGATCACAATCCTGCGCAAACGCCCGGCTTACCAGGCAGCCTATGCCGGATTTGACCCGGAAATCGTAGCCCGCTACGATGAAGCTAAATTCGCCGATCTAATGGCAAATCCAGGTATTGTCCGCAACCGGCTCAAGATCCAGGCCTCAATCAGCAATGCCCGGGCTTTCCTGAAAGTCCAGGAGGAATTTGGCAGCTTTGACGCCTATATCTGGCAGTTCGTCGACGGCAAGCCCTTGCAGAGCGCCCGGCGAACTCTGGCTGATCTGCCAGCCAAAACTCCAATCGCTGAAGCTTTGAGCAAAGACTTGATCCAGCGGGGTTTCAAATTTGTAGGACCGACGATCATCTATGCCCATATGCAGGCCACCGGCATGGTCAATGATCATACCATCGATTGTTTTCGGTATCGCGCTCTGGGGGGCAGGTGAAATAGAATGGCGGGCGGTAGAATCGATGAGAGCCGGGTACGCCGCTCCCGGCTCTCTCTAAGGAGGAGAAGAAGAGAAATCGCCCTTCGAGTAACAGTTTATCAAATGTCATTAAAGCCTGCTTGACGCTTACCCTACGATTACCCTACGTTCACCCAACAATCTTGACAGTACAGCCAGGAAATCTATGAACCTTGCAATTCGCACCGAAAAATTGAGCCGGATCTACAAGATCCGGGGCAGTAAGAAGCAAGAAGCCAAACAACTGGTCGCTTTACAGGATGTCGACCTGGAGGTTAAACCCGGCGAGCTATTTGGCCTGCTGGGGCCAAACGGGGCCGGCAAGACCACCCTCATCAAAATCCTCACCACCCTGCTGGCGCCTTCCAGCGGGAAAGCCTGGGTAGCCGGTCATGATGTCTATCAGGAGCCCCACCTGGTTCGCCCCCGGATCAATATGGTCTCGGGGGGTGAATCATCCGGATATGGGCTGCTTACCGTGCGCGAAAACCTGTGGATGTTC
>JAJZSS010000053.1 GCA_021849525.1 Chloroflexota bacterium | reverse complement strand
CTTTGTGTCGGCTTAATAACTCTCCAATCCAGACTTTACCATCTTGAAGTATTGCCCGCATGTCGTCCAGGATTGCCGGATCATTTTTCTCGGCAAACAAGTCAAACAATGTGACTCCGATTATTTCTTGGGATGTAAGACCCGATTGATCCTCGTAAGCCTTGTTTACGGTGGTTATGATGCCGTTTAGATCGGTCACAATCACACCATCGCCTACACTGGCCAGAATTGCCTCTACACGTTCTTTGGCGTTATAAAGCTCGGCGGTACGTTCTTCAACACGTTTTTCAAGATCGGAAGCATGCTGGCGTAGCTCGGTGAGCAGGTGAATATTTTCGATCAGGGGACCAATTTGCCTGGCTACGATCCTTAGAATGTCAATATCTTCATTACTGAAAATGTCTCCCCCATATTTGGGTCCCAGGGCAATCATACCCTGGACCTGGGAATGACCAATGATGGGTATCCATAAGTGATCTTGTTCTGTATTGAGCAGCTCCATTTCTTCAGGAGTAAAACTAACATCAGAAAGCGCTTCCCTCAAGGATGAGCGACCAACTTCGTCGCCCAGACGCAAGAGAAAAGTCAGGCTGGAGCGAGGCAGTGTGGCAAACCGGAGTGGAATTTGGCTGCGAATTTTTTGTAGTGGGGCTACATCGACAACCGAAAAATCACCCGTTGGATCACGTAAAAAGACGCAGGCATCTTCGAGGCGCAGCGTCTCGGCCAAGCGTTCAGCAAGTGTGCTGGCCAGCAAGCGTAACTCGCTGACATGCTCCAAGCCCTGTGAGATCTGGGTGACGGCCGAACGGTAATCGTACCAACCACCATAAAATACCGTATCGACAATTCGTTGAACGCGTCGCTGGACTGGTACAAAAAGGCTGGCGAGGAGCAATACCAGAAAGCTGTTGAACAAGGGATCGCTGATCGAAAGGGCAGGGATCAGGCGGCTCAGGCCGGCATACAAAACCAGATAAATTACTCCCAGCAGAGAATACATTAAAATAAAAGTAGCGCCGCGGTTGATGTGTTTTTCGATCTCAATTAAACGGTGCCGGAAGATGGCGTAGCCATAGGTCGCGGGAACGATCCCCAATAACAATATAGAATACGCGTATGGAGTGATCGGCTTGTGCAGTAGGGCATCGGGGAGGATGGTTAACTGGATAAATGGCAGTAAGCTGAGAATACCCCCTAGAACCACGATGCGGATTTTACTTCGCACGCCTGGAGAAATAGCGTAACGATAGGTGTAAAAAAGGAGTGCGACTACCAATAGTAAATTTATCGCCACATATAAGCGGCTGGTGGTGATTGCTTGAAGATACCCGGGATTAGAGTGATCAACTGAAATATAAAGATATAAAGAACCAAAGCTACCAATCAACCCAACTACGTAAAGAAATGTGAGCAATGGGCGCCGCAAAGGCAGGTTTGTGACCTGAGGAAAGTAAAAATGAAAATGGACGGCAAGCGGGCCGATATTCCATATTAATATGGAAAACAATATCGGAGACCAGGGCGGGCCAATGGATGAAACAAAGCCACTTACTAATAGAATAGCGCTGGTGAGAAAAAAAAGGAAAAATAAATTATTGCCTTCATATGCTGGCCTGAAGGCTTGCACTCCAACCCCAATTACCAAAAAGATCAGAGCAACAAGAAGTGGAAATAATGTTACGATAACTTCTGATAAAGGCGCTTGAGATAAGGTGACCTGTTTGATTAGCGTTTCATTATTTCGTAAGACGGTAAATGCAACCGAATCCCCTACATTTTTATGGGAGTAGAATGGAATGGCTTGTCGAAAGGGTATGCCGTCTACGGTTAATATCACATCACCTTGCTGGAGAGTTTTTTGAGGTGGATAATTGGGATCGATGATGCTAACCAAGCCGGTAGGGTGGAAGCCCTGGATCCCATCATATGGGTAGCTAGCAACAATCCACCCAGCCCAGCCGATATAAAAAAAAGTTATCAGCGCCAGAAAGTAAGGGAAACTAATCCACCAGCGCCGCGGGGTATGTGTCGTGAGGGTATGAGCCAGGCTTTCCATCCAATGTAAATTTTAGCACAGCAATATTTCTGCAACCATTGAATTGTCGCAGCCTAGAAATCTGTAAGGTGAAGGTATTTAGGGGGTGTTATCCCTGAGTAAGTAGATCAGGGACTAGTTTGAGCAGCAGATCGCGATATTGAGGATTGGGATTGGCGTTATTAAGTGCTTGTAAAGCCAGGCTTCGCTGGCGCTCAATTTCGGTTAATAGATAAAGATCAACGCCACTACTTTGGATGGTATTCAAAATCCAGCGAGTCGCCTCTGAGTTGTTTTCCATGCTCAGTACAAGATAATCTTGTAAACTTTTCTGTTGGGCTTTGGAAAATACTGTGTTGGCATATGCTATTACAAATGAATGAGCAAGCTCTCTAGGCTTGGATAAAATTGGGTTCTTGAGTGAGGGGCTGATATCGCCAAAATCGTCCAATAGTTGAAGCAACAACCCCAGACGCTTACCGAATTCAGAATAATAACCTAATTTGAGCAGATCATCGGTAACCAGACGCGTCCCTGACCAACAAGCCAGTTCAAAAAAAGCTCCTGTTTTTTGTTCCGCAATTTGCCAGTATTGGTCCAAATCAATGAATTGCAACGTTAAGTCCCTGTGTTGCCCGCTGCTCATGATGAGCATTTGTTTCTGAAATGCACGGTTGATTTCCAAAGCAGCAGAGTCGAACTTATGGTTGCTTAAGAGATTTTGTAGCGCTAATGTGGCAGTAAAAAACAGACCGCATCCAGTGTTTAACGCCATCCCAGTACCATACTCTGCATACCAGGCTTCGGGGTCATCTTGGTCTTCTACATTATCAAAAATATGGGCGGCGACATAGAAAAGTAACCAGGCAGCAGATATGTCCTCGGCTTGTCCGGTTTTGCCGCCGGCAGCTCCACAACAGAGCATTGGCAATAAAGACCAATGTAACTGTGCATCTTTTGAGGAGGTTTTTAAAAGCTGCGGCAGCGACTGGCGCATGGCTGATATAAAATCTGGCCAGGCGACAGTCGCTTCCCAGATGGCCTCTATTTTTTGAAAGACCGCGTCAATTAAATTGTTACTGACCAAGCTTTACTGGTACCAGGATGTGCGTTCAACGCCACTGGATTGGTACCAGGATACCTGGTCGATCGTACCGGATTGATACCAGGATACTTGATTGATGGTATCGCCTTCGCTGAATACCAGAGGTCCTTGGGCGCTGTTCTTGCGCTGCAGGCCCTTTGATAGGAAAGCCATTTCTTCACGGCTCAACTTCAGGCCGCGTTCAGCAAGGGCAGCCTCTGGATCAGTATTCCACATTTTAGCGAATTCATTATCGGTCGAGATGTTGTAGACCACTTGGGCGAGTGTCATTATTTCTCCTTGATCTTTATGTGAATGATGGTTGAATAATGGTCCTACACGAAGAATTTAATTGCTTTGAATAATTTCACCTTCAGGACAATTATTGGGGTACGAAAAATCCACCTAACAGAACTGCAAGCCTAACAAATACGTTAGTACAAAAATATCATAATGGATTGCATGAGTCAAGTGACAAATGTCATATTGAGATGTTAAATCGGCGGTTAACCCCGCCTTAAGGTGGTTTTTGGGTTGTAAAAAACAAATATATGCAAAATTAATTTCAATATCTGGGAGTGCTGAGGATGGGTTGGTGTAACAAATTGACTGAATTTGAGTTAAGGGGAAAATAAAACAGGCGCCCAAAATGGAGCGCCTGTCGAGAGAGGCGACGACGGGATTTGAACCCGTGATGAGGGTTTTGCAGACCCTTGCCTTACCACTTGGCCACGTCGCCAAAAAAATTGGCTGAGAGCAAATGGCTTGCTGTGCTTCAGCCATTGCCATCAGCCATTTGCTGAAAATTACCTGAGCGGGCAACGGGACTCGAACCCGTGACCTTCTCCTTGGCAAGGAGGTGTTCTACCAACTGAACTATGCCCGCATCTACAGCCTGTTTTCTGGCCGAGAGTGCCGAGAGCCAGGATCGAACTGGCGACACCGCAATTTTCAGTCGCGTGCTCTACCAACTGAGCTATCTCGGCTTATATGTTCAAAGCTCGTAGGAACCATTCTCTGTTCCCAGAGCGCAGTTATTTTACCATATGTGTTTGCCTTGTCAAGCGGGCCGCGGCTTGAGCAAAATCATTCTTACCAGCTTATGCTGATTGGCTGACCGTTGATTCTTAAGGCTGTGATTTCAATCCAGGCGGGCTCGGCGTTTTCCAGGGTGCCATATTTCAATTGACCGCCTGGTAACCATGCCGCAAACTGGTTATCGATCCAGACAACCAGCCCCAGTGGCCCGCGAGGGGATACTTGCGAGAGTAAGACAATCTTGCCATCTACCCAGAATCGCACTCGGCTTTGCTCCCAAACAATGCGATACTGGTGAGGCTCTGCCGGGTTTATCGGTAATGCCGCACTGCTCTCTGCGATAAATCTGCGTCCCAGTCGGCGTAGCAAACGGGCCAGAGGACGGATGAGAAGGAATGGCCCGAGAGGTGCGGCTGCCAGGGAAAAAACTGCGGGCCAGCCTGGTGAACGAAACACGGCAGCCAGGCTGCCATGCGCTGGCATGTCATCCCGCAGTGTAAGATAGTTTTGTGGCGAAGCGAAGAAATACCAGGCTGTGTCAGGCAAGGTTGGCAGGCGCAGCGACCTGGCGCTCGATGGCATGACCAGGCTAAAGGGATCATTCCAAAAGCCAAAACCCCAGGTACCTGGGATTGACATGGAGGATGATTTCGCAGTCAGGCTAAGCTCAACGGGTGCTTCCCAATGAAAGGATTGCCGCGGCAACCCCAGATAATCGTCAAGCTGAGCCAGGCGATAGCGCCCTGCCAGTCCGGCTGGAATTTCCAGGCGAATTTGATCTGCACCTGGTTGGCTGATTTTGGCCAGTGGGGTGAAAGAAGGATACAAAATGGGGGTTGAGATAGGCGGGCACATCTTTGAATGCCATCATACCATGCCACCCGTTTGCCTGACTGGTGGGAAATGGGTGCAATGATGTATAATCTTAACCAGTTGGATTTAGCGATAGCTGATATTTAGCGACCGCTGATAGCGAACTCAAATAATACAAATCTCCTGGTTTGTGAACCTGTCCCAAGCCAAGAGTTAAATCAAGGAGTTTTATGGAAATCACCTGGTATGGACATTCTTGCTTCCGGTTAACCGAGCGTGGGATGGCGACTGTGGTCACTGATCCTTTCGACCATCGCACAGCCGGTTATGAAGCTTTAAAATTGCGCGGCGATATTGTCACGGTAAGCCATGACGCACCTGGACATAATTTTATATCCGCGGTGAAAGGCCGAACGCATGTCCTTACCGGACCGGGAGAATTCGAAATCGGCGGCGTTTTTATCACGGCTGTACAAACGAATGGCAGCCACAAGAACAACCCGGACGAACCCCGTAACACGTTATACGTATTTGATTATGATGGAATTACAGTCGCTCATATGGGCGATGTCCAGAAAATTCCCAATCAGGCGGAGATCGAGGCTCTGGGCAATGTAAATGTCGTTTTAGTCCCGGTGGGAGGAGGCGGTGGACTTTCGGCAGCTAAAGCTGTTGAAGTTGTCAGCCTCCTGGAGCCCGGGATTGTCATTCCAATGCATTACAGAACCCCCGATAGCAGTCTGGAATTGGCCCCGGTGAGTAAGTTCCTGAAAGAAATGGGCCTGGGCGATATTGAGCCATTACCTTCATTGAAAGTGACTCAGAATTCTATACCTGAAGAAACGCGCGTCGTAATTTTGAACTACGAGAAATCCTGAAAATGGAGAATCGAAATGGCGGTTAAGCTTCTCTTGTCCTGGGATATCTTACCCGGGCGTGAACAGGATTATTTTGAGTTTGTAGTACGTGATTTTATCCCAGGAATGCAGCATCTTGGAATGGAGCCTGGTGAGGCCTGGTTCACGATGTATGGCAGCCAGCCGCAAATCCTGGTGGCAGCTCAGATGAACAGTATGGATGCTATGCAAAACATCCTGGTTTCACCCGATTGGGACAGCCTGACAAAACGCCTCTTAGATTATGTAGAGAACTACAAATACAAGGTTGTCCAGGCACGCGGTGGGTTTCAAATGTGAGTCAGTCTTCTTTCACAGATCCCCTTCTCCTCTGGTATCAAAGTAACGCGCGTAAGCTTCCCTGGCGTGGACATCCCGATCCATATGCAGTCTGGGTGTCGGAGATCATGCTCCAACAGACTCGGGTGGAGTCTGTTAGCCCGTATTTCCAACGCTGGATGGAGCATTTCCCCACGATCCAAAAGTTAGCAGATGCACCCTTACAAGAGGTCCTGGGGGTTTGGGAGGGTTTAGGCTATTACAGCCGGGCGCGAAATTTGCACCTCGCTGCACGCCAGGTAATGGCCCAGGGAGTGGCGATCCCCTCCACCAGTCGAGAGCTGCGCAGATTGCCTGGGGTTGGTCGTTATACTGCTGGGGCGATTGCCTCGATAGCCTTCGGGGAGAATGTCGCCGCCCTGGATGGAAATATTCGCAGGGTCCTGGCGCGCTTGTTTAATGTCGATCTTCCTGCTCGCTCACCGCAAGGAGAAGCCCGTCTGTGGGAGCTGGCGGAAAAATACCTGCCAGAAGGTGCCGCGGGGGATTATAACCAGGCGCTGATGGATTTAGGGGCTACGATATGCACTCCGCGCCTTCCCCAATGCGCAGTCTGCCCAATAAAGGAATTTTGTCAGGCTTTCCAACTTGGCATCCAGGAACAGCGACCTGTGAGCCTGCCAAAGCAATCAATCCCCCATTACCAAGTGGCAGCCGCAGTCATGCAGCGGGGAGGGCGCTATCTGATCACCCAGCGACTTCTTAAGGGTTTATTGGGTGGATTGTGGGAGTTTCCCGGTGGAAAACAAGAGCCCAATGAGACTCTACCCGAATGTCTGGCACGTGAGCTGCAGGAGGAGCTGGGAATTCAGATCAAGGTCGGCGAACCTCTGAATGTTTACCGGCATGCCTATACTCATTTCCGGGTTACGGTGCATACCTTTCTGTGCCAATGGCAGGAAGGCACGCCAGAGCCGCAGTTAATCCAGGTCCAGGATCTGGTCTGGACCGAGCCAGGTGAGCTGGCTAATTATCCGATGGGCAAAGTGGACCGACAGATTGCCTCCCAGTTAGTCCTGGGGATTCCCGCCCGGGACACTGAGATATAGTCGCAAGCAGGCAGCATGATCATCATTGATGGACATCAAGATTTAGCCTGGAATATGCTGACTTTTGGGCGTAACTATACACGCCCGGCAGCTGAGACTCGCCGGCTGGAATCTGGGAAGGCCGTAGAAACCCAGGCAGGAATTACTCTGTTGGGTTGGCCCGATTATCAGCGTGGGCAGGTGGCGGTTATTTTCGCTACTCTATTCGTCTCGCCAGAACGCCGGAGAGAGGGTGCATGGGATACCCAGTACTATTCCGATTACTCTCAGGCATCCCGCTTATATCGCGCCCAGTTGGATGCTTATCTGCGGCTCGGCGATGATTATCCGGATCATTTTCGATTGATTAAAAATAATTCCGATTTGAAAACCATCCTCACGGATTGGCAGGACCTTCCACCTGACCGTTACGAGCTGCTTGCCAGAGGAATTGTTCCTGAGGTGCAATATCCAGACGAAGAGCCTGAACAACCATCTGAGGAGACTGCGCAGGGACGTAAGGTTGGGCTGGTCATGCTGATGGAAGGGGCTGAGGGGGTCCGCGCCCCGAGCGAGCTTGAGGAATGGTGGGAGCTGGGATTGAGGATCATCGGACCTGCCTGGGCTGGAACCCGGTTTTGTGGTGGGACGCGAGAGCCGGGACCGCTGACCAAAGAGGGCTTTGCCCTGTTGGAAAGTATGGCGAGCCTCGGATTTATCCTGGATGTAAGCCATATGGATGAGGCGGCTGTTTTACAAGCCCTGAGATCGGAA
>JAJZSS010000052.1 GCA_021849525.1 Chloroflexota bacterium | reverse complement strand
GGCGGGATTGGCTCCCCTGGTAAAAGAAGTAGTAGCTATGGATGGATCGCCGGCAATGCTCGAGGTAGCCCGGCGCAACCTGCAGGAATTTAATAATGTCGTCTTCCATACTTCCGATGGGGCTTCCCTGCCCTTGCCAGATGCCAGCCTGGATACTGTCTTTGCCAATATGTACCTGCATCACATAACCGATCCACTGGCAGCCATTCGTGAGATGGCCCGGCTGCTCAAACCCGGCGGGCGAATGGTGATTACCGATATGGATGCCCATCCATACGCATGGTTGAAAGATGAAATGGCAGATGTCTGGCAGGGTTTTGAGCGCAGCCAGCTGCGCGAATGGTTCGGGACTGCCGGTCTGGTGAATGTGAGTATCGATGCGACCGGGCAATCCTGCTCGGCTACTTCACACAAAAAGTCGATCCATGATGCTGCCGGAAGAGCTGCTGAAATCAGCGTCTTCGTGGCAGTCGGTACCAAACGGGTAAGTGGGGCGCGGCAGCTGGTAGAGGCCAGCTATGGAGCTGCCGCACAGAGCAGCGCGGGGTGCTGCTCACCTCAAAACTCAGAGCAGGCCGGCGGCAGCTCCTGCTGCGGTGAAAGCGCCATGAATCTGATTCCAGTCGAAAGCCTGGAAGTATCCTTCAATCCTAATTACTCCGTACTGGAGGCGCAATCTGTCCCAGCCGAGGCAGCCAGCCTGGCTTTAGGGTGTGGGAATCCGACGGGGATGGCGGCTATCCAGCCTGGGGAGACTGTCCTGGATATCGGCAGCGGAGCGGGCATGGATGCCTTTCTGGCAGCCCGCCAGGTGGGTCCACAGGGGAAAGTAATTGGGGTGGATATGACCCCGGCGATGTTGGAACGGGCTCGTAAGGCGGCTGCCAGAGCTGGACTTGAGCAGGTTGAATTTCGCCAGGGGCAGGCAGAAGCGCTGCCAGTGGAAGACAATTCTGTGGATGTAATCATCTCCAACTGCGTGATCAACCTGACCGAGGATAAAGGGCTGGTATTTCGCGAGGCTTACCGGGTATTAAAACCGGGGGGCCGGTTGGAGGTATCGGATATGGTGACAAACACATCCATCCCTGCCGAATTACGCTCTGATCCGAATAATTGGTCGGGGTGTGTCTTCGGCGCATTGCCTGAGCAGGAATATCTGGATCTGGTAGCGCAGGCAGGTTTTCGCGAAATCGGCACCCAACAAAGTCAAAGTTACGGCGAGGATGCAAGCGTTAAAGTATACAGTCTAGCGGTCTCTGCGCGAAAATAATCCTTCCAAATTAAGACTGTATCAGCAGGATTCTATCTGGAGGAAATTATCGGTTACAATCGATGACAATCGGAAACCACCCCTATGAGCCTTGAAACCGTCGCCATCACGCAGCCCACCGAAGAAGAGTTTGAAACCGGCCAGGTTTTAACCATCGTCGGTGGGCATTTCATCCACGACTTATACACTTCATTTCTCTCGCCGCTTCTTCCCTTATTAATCGAAAAATTATCCCTTTCCCTGACCCTGGCCGGATCGCTGACCGCGCTCACCCAAATTTCCGGCTTGCTCAATCCTTTTATCGGCTACCTGGCCGATAAAGTCAGCCTGCGTTATTTCGTCATCTTCGCGCCAGGTGTCACTGCGACCCTGATCAGCAGCATGGGTTTTGCCCCCAGCTATTTCGCCCTGGCAGTGATCCTTTTTGTCACCGGCATCAGTGTAGCAGCCTTCCATGCCCCTGCGCCGGCGATGATCGGCGAAGTCTCGGGCAGGAAGGTAGGCCTGGGGATGAGCCTGTTTATGGCAGGTGGTGAGCTGGGACGCAGCGCAGGGCCGCTCCTTGCGGTGTGGGCAGTATCGACCTGGACCCTGGATGGCTACTATCGGATTATGCTGCTAGGCTGGGCAGCAACGGTTGTGCTGTACCTGCGCTTGCACAATATCCAGGCCCGCCCCAGCAAGAATGGCAGCCTGCATGCGATCCGGCCGTTATTCAAAACATTATTCCTGCCGCTGGTCTTCCTGGCACTGTTCAGAGATTTTCTCATCTCGGGTATCTCAGTCTATCTGCCAACCTTTATGAATAGCGAGGGGGCCAGCCTGTGGATGGCCGGCAGTGCATTGGCTATCTACGAACTGGCAGGTGTGGGCGGCGCGCTGACCAGTGGCACAATCAGCGACCGGTTAGGCCGGAAATTGATCCTGGTTTTGTCTGCAGTGCTCTCAACTTTGTTTGTCCTTGTCTTTCTCAATGTGCAGGGCTGGGCGCAAGCGGTAGCACTATTTTTCCTGGGATTTGTAAATTTATCATCCATGCCGGTCATGCTGGCACTTGTTCAGGAACAGCTCCCCAATAACCGGGCGGTTGGTAACGGTTTGTACATGGCCATCAACTTCATGGCCTTACTCCTCACCACCCTCGGGGTGGGTATGATCGGTGATCGCTTTGGTTTACGCGCAGCTTTCAACTGGAGCGCGTTCCTCTCCCTGCTTTCAATCTTACCCATCCTTGCACTGCCCACAACGACTCACAAGCAGAACTAGCTTTAAAAACTATCCATCAATCGAACCTTTTGCCCTGTATAATGTTCACGTATAAGACAGATTTTATAGGAATTATAGGAGGCTGCGAGATGCGAAAGCAACAGGTCTTGGAGAAACTTGAGAAAGCCTGGGCTGATTTTGAGATGTCATTCGAAGGCCTTAGTGATGCACATCTGCTGCAGCCTGGCGTTACAGAAAACTGGTCCGTGAAAGACCTTATCGCCCATGTAAGCTGGTGGGAAGAGGAAGCACTGAAATATCTCCCCCATATCCGGCAGGGAATCACCCCGCCGCGCTATAAAGATGCCTACGGTGGTCTGGATGCATTTAATGCCCTGATGACCGAGCAGATGCATGAACTCCCCCTGGCTGAGGTAAAACAACAACACCTGGATAGCCACCACCGGCTGGTCGCATATCTTCAAAATGCTCCGGAAGAGCTGTTTACAACCGAGACGCGCTTCCGGCGCAGGCTGCGGCTGGATACATACAGTCATTACCCCGAACACACACGCGCAATCCGGGAATGGCGCCAGCAGTTGAATATTTAATAGCTATCCGGAACGATTAGCAGCTTACTTCTGGTTCCAAAATAGTGGTTAGATCGGGTTTATTCGGAACAAGGCACAGAAATACAAACGGGGAATCTCCGGTATTCTTATACCAGTGAGGTGTTTGAGCCGGGATGAAGACAACATCCCCTGGATTGACCTTAAATATTTCGCCCGCAATTCCTATCTCAGCAGAGCCACTCAGCACATATTGTTCGTGCTCTACCTGGTTGGTGTGATTCGGCATACTGCCGCCCGGCTGAATCATAAAGCGCCGCATGGCAAAATTGGGTCCTTCCTCAGCCGAAACCAACATCTGCATGCTCACACCACTACCCGTCGGGATAATATTTGAAGCGACAGCCGCAGCTTGCTTGACAGACATGATGGCTCCTTTTCTAGAATGGACGCTGGTTGATCCCAATCAGGTAACCATAGCGAACCTTGAATGCGCCAACATCCAGATTGGTTAACTCAGCCAGGCGTTTCAACAGCTCTTCGTCCCCGGCAGCTTCTGGTTTCAAGCGAGTCATAAACTTGTATGCTGACTGGTAACGGTAAGCATTCGTATTGACCATCCGCACTTCGGTGCGTCCGGTTCCAGGATCGATCATCTGCTCATACGGAATCGGTACTACCTGGTGGCTCTGTAATGTAATGATCGCATTCGTGCCACCTTCGAGGAGAAAGCGGACAGCTGCCTCACCAAGGATGCGCGTGTACTCGACATCATAGGCGCCGGGATTGGCACAACGCAGCTCATAACCCAGCACGTATTTCACCAGGCGGAGGCTGATCCCTAAACGATCCAGCTCGCATTCCAGCTCTTGCTTGAGAATATCCATGAAGTTGACTTCAGCCAGGCGGATGTGACCATGTTCGTCGCGCTCCACGTTCTCAAGGGATTGCAGATCCTCGTGAGATAGATTCTCCAATATCCCTTCCGCCAGCAGAGCTACTCCATACGGCTTGCAGTCTAATAAGCGCAGCAAGATAGAACAGGTCAGGATATCCACAATTTCCTGCAGGCGGATTTCGCGCCCGGTCCATTCTTCGGGAATCAGGGTGATGGTTGCTGCGCTGCTATTGCCAATCCCCAGAGCTAGATGACCTGCCTTCCGTCCCATGCTCAATACGAGGAACCAGTGCTGGCTGGTGCGGGCATCTCGCTTCAGGTTCATCACCAGCTGTGCCCCCAGATCGCGGGCGGTTTCAAATCCAAAAGTAGGAATATCTTCAGGAAGCGGTAGGTCATTATCGATCGTTTTGGGCACATGCACCGAGCGCAGGCTGATCCCCATCGATTCTTGAGCATAACGCGCTACACTGGAGGCAGAAAAGGCAGTATCATCTCCCCCAATTGAAACCAGGCAGTTAATCCCCGCATCGACCAGCGCCTGGACGCAATTTTCCATGGCTTTCTCAGAGGTGGTTGGATTGGCACGCGCTGTGTGCAGGATTGAACCACCTTCCTGGTGGATAAAAGCGACAGATTGCGGGGTAAGCGTCTCCCCTACCACTTTGCCTTCGATCAGGTGTTTGAAGCCATCGAAGATGCCAAACACCTCAAGACCATGCTGGTAGGCTTGATTCGTGACGGAGTGAATGACCCCATTAATCCCGGGCGCCGGTCCGCCGCCCACCAGGATCCCAATCCGTCCTATACTGCTTTGGATACCCATTTTTAGCCCTCCACCGGCATGAGATTAACGCCTGCACCTTGAGCGATTATAAATCACAACCCCTGCAGTGATAGAATCAACCGTAGGAACTGGTAATAAATTGAGGAAAAGCCTTCACTATGGACCGGAGGAAAAATGCCACGCTTGATCCCCGCAGCTGAACGAATTAAACGCGCCCGCACTCTGATCCAGAAAGCGCGCCAACATCCCCTGCCCGCAGATGGCAATAAATACGATCTGAGCTATATTGCTGAAGTCAAAGATATCTTGCGCCAGGCGCGCGACCTGGTCAAATTTATTCCAGACACGCCGAGTGCAACCAGCGAGATGAAAGAAGAGGTAAAGAAAATTTTCGAAGAGATCGAGTTTGCAAACCGTGAGATTTTACATTAATCTCAAGATTCATCCCCGAGGCGAGCTAGCAAATAACGCACACGGAGCACCAGATCACCGGGTTTAAGGACCTGAATGGCATGATGACCGGGTTGGTAATGGCGCAAGTTAAAAGTGGTCAGGAATCCACATCCCTCACGGATGGCAGCTACCAGGATCGGAAGATCGGCGAAATCCGCCAGGCCCAGATACGCTCGCAGATCGTCTTGCATTGGATCGGCAACAATTTTCAGACTGCGGTGAGCCAGTAACTGGAAAGCTGGCATAGCGTTCGGCAATTTATCCCCCAGATTTCGCTCAACTTCAGTGATTACCTGGATTGAAGTAAAGGCATCGATCAATCCAAGCTCTCCCATCCGAATAATTAAATTACTGGTGCTATGTTCGTTCGGAGAGGCTGATCCCGCAAAGATAACATCCGCATCTAAAAAGATGCGGGGTTTACTTGACGGGATCGTTTCCATATTTCTCAGTTGTATAGCGTTGGCGTTGTTCGCGCAGGCTGTTTAATAAATCTTCAATACTTAAACCGGCTTCAAGGCGCGCTTGCTCGATCTCCCGGGCTAATTCTGGCACCATTGGAACTAAAGGCGTTAGCACAAACACACCATCCAGGTCAACCAGACGGTAAAGATCCCCATTTTCAATCCCATATTTTTCCCGGATCTCAGCAGGTATTGTAATTACACCCCGGTTGCGGACTTGAATAACCGAATCCATCACATGCCTCCATTCAGTAATTCTGCATTGACTGAATTACTGAATATTATATCAGAATATATTTTTAATCCTACCCCCTGGGTGGAACTGCGAGGGTGTTTGAGGAATTATTTCCCTCATCGGCTTCCTGGACACGGCAGAAATCGTTGAAGAATTCATCGCCTGCACAGCTATCAACAGTGATTACAAAATTCAAAGGCTGGCTGGCTAAAGCCGGATCGACGATCACGATCATTCCATATATCAACAGCTCACCCCCGGGAGATATTCCCTCATTTACAAAAGCGTAATACCCTTCCTGCGGCTGCCCTTCACCTGCCAGTGGGCGCGGGAACCAGCTCTCGGCAGTCCCACCTTCCGCGGATAGTTTGAATTTACCCGTCGACTGGCCGCCGCGATTGGTGATCCGCATCAGAACAGGAATCTTATAATAGTTTGCTGATAGACGGTTATACCAATCGAGCGGGAAGCCGCGTGCGTTTGGATCAGCCAATTCAACGGAAACAATCAGGTCCGCTGGACCAGTAAGGGTCTTGGGATCGCGATAAGGAAAGCCGCTGCGAGTGGCCTGCTCGACGCCCCGTCCTATCCACTCTGTTAAATCATAAAATTGGACGAGTGCTGGCAGCCGGTCCCAAGAGATAGCCTGGCGGCGAGGGAGACCTGGTACAGCCGACTCGGTCAGCACCGGGGTGGTGTAATAGAACTCACCCGGCTGGAGGGTGGTCCAATTACCGGTCTGCCCGTGCTCGTCGATCGGCTGCACCTGCACGCGACCATCCGCCACAACATACGCACTCATCCGTTGGTCGGGTTGATAGAAGACCTGGACCCAGGTGCCTACCAGCTGCGCATTCCCCGATGGGGTCATCACCAGATGGTTGGCGCAATTCTGGAAGACAGCGGAACCTGCCTCCAGGCAGCTGGCGTTCCCGCTGGTAAGCGCCGATTCGGGGCAGGCGCTCTTGCGGAGCTGGGTGTTCGAAAAAACAAAAATCCGGCACTGCTGCCCATCTAATTCGCCGGAGATCAACGCCTCACCTTGCGGATCGGTTGTCACCAGGTTGCCCTCAGCAAACGGCAGGGAGTCGTTCGTCGTTAACTCACCCAGCGGGTCGGTGGGACCAAAAAGAACCTGGGCCGCCTGGCGCTGAATTGAAAATATTAGTTCGGGAGTCTCCGTGGGAACAACTGCTATTGTATCTACGGGTGATGTGGGGTTGTTATTGTCTGTGGTCGCTTCAAGCGTAAGAACTTGTGTCGCCTGGTTGGCTCCCGGGAATTTGCACGCCAGCATGGCAATCAAAAGTGCCAGTACTGATAGCATCCATCTCTGCTTGAATTGTTTAACAATAAGGTTCATCAGAATTTTCTCCTGAGTTTGTTATTTGCGAATAGCTACTCGTCTCCTGATATTTTCTCGAGCATTCGACGGGCGAATAAAACGCCAGCAGAGATACCCCCCGTAAGAACCACCCCCACTAAAGCTGCATCGAGAACGGACAAAAGCCCTGGCCAGGCTGGAATTCCGTCCATGAGTGATTGGACAAATCCACTGGATGCAAAGCGAGTGAAATCCGCCCGGAAGGCTTGCTCAGGGTACGCGATTGCCAGGCTGCGCCCAGCCGGCGTGCCCAGAAGTAGCTGGATAAGCCCAAAGATCATCCCTGCGGTGCCAGATCTCAGCCAGAGTTCCTTTGCCCTCACATGCGAAGCTGATACCATGGGGTGAGCCAGAACTGTGCTTAGCCCGATGCCAGCGAGCACCCCCATCCCTACAACCAGTAAATTACTGCTCAGCAGAACGCCGCCGTTTAATACAAAAATCCAGGTATATCCAAGTCCAAACCCCAGGCCACCCGTCAGGACAACCAGCCAGCCTGGCGTGATCGCTGGAAAAGTATCTCCAGCAAATGCTGTTTTATTCAAGCGCAGTACCTTCCCCAGGCTGATACCGGCACCCAGCGCTGCTCCCAGGATCAATCCGTAAATCAGGTGCACAAAGCCCAGGAAGCCCGGTGTCACCGAGCCTGCCAGCCAGGCGACCAGCCCTCGCCAGACGCCCAGCCCCAAGCCGGCTCCCATACCTGCCCCAATCGTGTTCCACAAGATCGTTGTACCTTCGCGCCGCAAAGCCCGCCATAAGCGCCAGAGCCAGATCCCAAA
>JAJZSS010000051.1 GCA_021849525.1 Chloroflexota bacterium | reverse complement strand
CTGGCTGGCGCGCATCGGCGGGCTGGTGGTGATTTTCTTTGGCCTGCATATGACCGGCATCCTGCGCATCCCATTTCTTGAATACGACTTGCGCATGCAGAATACCCCGAATCAGGGGCGCGGCTATCTGGCCTCTTTCCTGATGGGGGTATTTTTCTCCGCCGGCTGGTCGCCGTGCGTTGGCCCGGTGCTGGGCGCGATTCTCACCCTTTCTTTGAGCGGCGGCTCGATCGCCCAGGGTGCGGGTTTGCTGGCGGCTTATTCCGCCGGGCTGGCGATTCCATTCCTGATCGCTTCCACCCAGATCGGCCTGGTAACCGAAGCCATTCGCAAGCACGGCAAGATCATGCGTTATGTGGAGATTGCCATGGGCGTGATCCTGATCATCGTCGGGGTCATGCTCCTGACCGGTCGCTTCGAGCAGCTGGCGCGCTACGGCAGCTTTTTCACCAGCATCGATGAGGTCGCAGTCGGCCGCCTGCTGTTGATCGGCGTGCTGGTCCTGGCCGGGTTGGGATTGATCCCGGCGGCGATTGCCAGCCGTAAAGGGCGCAGCTTCTTCGACTGGTGGGTTTTTGGCGCCGGATTATTCCCGGTGGCTTTATATATGGCATTGCGTATGCCACCCACCCAGCCTCCTGCTCCGGAATCTATCCAGGGAGCTGGATGAGCCAGCCGGACCCAATCCCCTCGCCCGATTTTGCCAGCCAGCCGCCGCTTCGCCGGTCAGGCTCTCAAAAGGCTGCCATGCTGGGGGCGGGTGTGCTGGTCGGCCTGGGGCTGGGTTTTTTAATTCTGGCGGGCCTGGGTCTGACGGGACGCCTGCCGGGCTGGTTTGGCGGCAGCCGCGCCGCCGCCCTGGTGCCCGAGGTCGACTCCCCGGCCCCCGATTTCACCCTGAGCAACCTGGATGGGGACAGCCTGAATCTGGCTGGCTTGCGCGGCCAGAATGTATTAATCAATTTCTGGGCGACCTGGTGCGGCCCGTGCCGCCTGGAGATGCCCATGCTCGAAGCCGCCGCCAACCAGTACGCCCCGGACCTGGTGGTCCTGGCAATTAATATCGGCGAAGAGCCCTGGCGGGTGAAGAAATTTGTCTATGACCTGGGTTTAAGCTTCGAGATCCTGATGGATGAAGGCAACCAGGTGCAGAACCTGTATCGCGTGCAGGCTTACCCCACGACGTACCTGATCGATGCCGGGGGTGTGGTGCGCGCCCAGCATGTCGGGCTGCTCAGCGAAACCCAGCTTGAAAAATATCTGGAACGGGTGGATTTACACTGATGCTCAAAGTTATCCTTTACAGCCGCCAGGATTGTCACCTCTGCGAGCAGGTCAAAGCCGACCTGGTCGCCTTGCAAGATCGATTCCCCCACCAGCTGACCGAAATCGACGTGGACAGCACGCCCGAGCTGCGAAAAGCCTTCGGATTTGAAGTCCCGGTGGTGGAGATCGGCCCCTACACGCTCAAGGCGCCGATTGCGCAGCCCGAGCTGGCTTTGACCCTGGGAGCTGCCCACGACCGCCAGCGCCATATCGCCCGGCTTGAGCTGGACGCCGAGCAAACCGGTAGTATTCAATGGACGAAGGCAGATCGCTTCACTCACTGGCTTTCGAACCATTATCTGGCTCTATTAAACTTCCTCGTTCTGCTCTACATGGGACTGCCGGTACTGGCGCCAGTGCTGATGAATGCAGGCATTACGGCTCCTGCCAATGTGATCTACCGCCTGTATTCTGGGGTCTGCCACCAGCTGGCTTTTCGCTCTTATTTCCTGTTTGGCGAGCAGGCGGTCTACCCGCGCGCTGCCGCCGGGATGGATGGCGTGCTGAGCCTGCAGCAAGCCACCGGACTGGATGAAAGTGGTGATAGCGCGGCGCTGCTGGCTGCCCGCCGCTATGTGGGCGATGAGCAGGTCGGATATAAAGTCGCTTTATGCGAGCGGGATATTTTCATTTATGGGGCGATCCTGGTGTTTGGCCTGGTCTACGGCGCAACCGGCCGGAAGCTGCCTCCCCTGCCCTGGTACCTGTGGGTTGGTATCGGCATGGTTCCGATCGGCCTGGATGGCTTCAGCCAGCTGCTCAGCCAGCCGCCGCTCAATTTTCTCTCCTACCGGGAATCTACGCCGTTCTTACGCAGCCTGACCGGCTTCCTGTTCGGCTTTACCACCGCCTGGTTTGGCTACCCGATGTTGGAAGCCTCGATGGCGGAGGCTCGCCAGATCATGGCGACCAAGCTGCGCCGCATCGCTCGCCAGCCAGCTTCCAGCCGTTAACCCGGCTGTACTGTACCACTATCCCATGCCGTTTCACCACCGCGACGCCCTCCGCTACCTGACCTTCGAAAACTTTGATGCGCTTGGCATTCCTCACGCCGTCTTTACCCGCCGCGGGGGTGTGAGCCCGGCGCCGTGGGATTCCCTTAATGTTGGCAGCCTGGTAGGCGACCACCCGGAATGTGTCGCCGAAAACCGCCGCCGCTCGTTCGCCGCCCTGGGACGGGACCTGGACAGCCTATACGATGTCTGGCAGGTGCACAGCGCTGAGGTTGTGATTGCTGAAGCCCCTCGCCATGGGGCTGCCCACCACCAGGCGGATGCGATTCTCACCGACCGCCCCGATGTGACCCTCTACATGCGGTTTGCCGATTGCACCCCGGTGCTGCTTGCCGATCCGGAACATCACGCTGTGGGCCTGGTGCACGCCGGCTGGCAGGGGACGGTGAAAAAGATCGCTGCCGCGGCAGTTCGAGCCATGCAGGCGCGCTACGGCAGCCGTCCAGAAGCGATCAGAGCGGCGATTGGTCCGGCGATTGGTCCGCACCATTATCCGGTCGGTCCCGAAGTCGTCGCCCAGGTGGAGCAGGCCTTCGGGGTGCAGGCGCCCTGGCTCCTGGCAGGTCCAAACGATCATTCTGGAGTACAATTTGACCTGTGGTCGGCGAACCGGCTGGTATTGGAAGAAGCCGGGGTGCAGCAGATCGAGGTCAGCCAGATCTGCACCGCCTGTCACCTGGAGGATTGGTATTCGCACCGCGCTGAGCAGGGTCGCACCGGGCGGTTTGGCGCCCTGATCGCGGTCGGTTAAGCCATGATTACAGAGAATTACCAGCAGGTGGTGGATGAGATCCAGCAGGCTGCCCGCGCAGCCGGTCGCGATCCTGCCTCCATCCGTCTGGTTACGGTGACCAAAGGCCACCCCGTCGAAGCGATCCGGGAAGTCGTTCAGGCCGGGGCGCGCTGGCTGGGCGAAAATTACGTCGAAGAAGCGCTGCCCAAACAGGCCGGGCTGGCGGGGTTTGCCGGGCTCGAATGGCACATGATCGGGCACGTGCAGAGCCGCAAAGCCGGACCGGTGATCCAGAGCTTTAGCATGCTGCACTCGCTCGACAGCCTGAAGCTCGCCCAACGCCTGGAGCGTTTCTCGGCCCAAGCTGGGCGGGTCCTACCGGTGCTGCTGGAATTTAACGTGAGCGGTGAGGCGAGCAAGCACGGCTGGCCGGGCTGGGATGAGGCTGCCTGGGAAGCCCTGCTGCCGGCTCTGCGCCAGATCGGCGGCCTGCCGCACCTCCAGGTGCGCGGGCTGATGACCATGGCGCCTTACAGCGAAGACCCCGAGCAAAGCCGCCCGTATTTTCAGCGCTTGCGCCGGTTGGCGGGATACCTGCGGGACGCGCTGCCCGGTCTCGACTTTGCCGAGCTGTCGATGGGCATGTCGGGCGATTATCACGTGGCGATCCAGGAAGGCGCCACCATCTTAAGGATCGGCACGGCAATCATGGGCGTGCGCGCTTGCACGATTGCCCCTGCGCCATCCGTAAACTGAGGCCTGTATGATACTTTTTCTGATCCGGCTGGTGAGCACCCTGGCAACTGTGCTGGTGTTTGCCGTGATTATTCAAACCCTGTTAAGCTATTTTATGTCGCCCTATCATCCAATACGCAGGACACTGGATAATATCATCGAACCTATGCTGCGCCCAATCCGCCGCGTGCTGCCTCCTCTGGCAGGCCTGGATTTCAGCCCGCTGGTGCTGGTGATCGTGATCCAGATCGTTGAGTCACTTTTAACTCGCATCTTGCGCATGTTCATCTGAAAGAAGGGGGAAAACCTGATGACGCCCCGCCCATATCACTTACACAATGGCCAGAAAGGCTCGGCCCTGGCAATCCGGGTCACTCCGCGCGCCAGCCGTAATGAGATTGTCGAGATTCTGAATGACGGCACGGTGAAGATCCGACTGACCGCCCCACCCGTGGAGGGCAAGGCCAACCAGGCTCTGGTGGAATTTTTGGCCGATGTGCTTGACCTGCCTCCCAGCCGGATCGAGATTGTAGCCGGCGCAACCGGGCGGGATAAGCTAGTATCGATCCTCGACCTGGATACCGAGACCGTCCACCAACGCATCCTCCAGCGACTCGCCTGAACTCCCTGGACGAAAGCGGGTTCGTTATTTTGTTTTCTGGTTTAAATCCGAAAATAATGTGAGCTGGCTCAAGCCACGCCGAATTTTTTCGGCTCGGGTAAGGGCAACCCGGCGGCGCTCAGATGCCAGAGGGTCTGGTAAGCTGCTTCGCGCACATCCCCATCTCCCGCAAAATACAGGTCATATAAAGGCAGGATGGCATTTTCTTTGCCGTGACGCTTGAGCACCTCCAGGGCTGCCAGGCGCTGGTCGAGATTGCCTTGCTGGAGGGCTTTGAAGAGCAGGTCCCAGGCGGGTTTGCCGGGTGCGACGCCCATACCCATCTCGCTGGCGTACGCGATCAGCCAGGGGGTCTGGGTGAGCGGCGGCATGGGGCGCGGGCTGCGGGCATTGGTTTGGATGATTTCTTCCAGAGCTTGCTCGGCGGCGTTCTGGACGACCCACTGGCTGTCTTCCAAATGAGTTTTTTGCAGGATTTCAATCGCCCACTGGCTGGCAACCAACGGCTGGCGAACGCGACCCAGGCCGGCAACCGCCGCCCGGCGCACCAGCAGATCGGGCATCGTGCTGGCTTCTTCGAGCACCGGGTAACCTTCTTCGGGATGATTGGCCAGGGCTTCGGCGGCAGCTTTTCGGAGCTCTTCATCTCCATGCAGCATGCTGGCAGCTACTGCTTCCAGGGCGGGCTGGCTGCCAATGGCAACCAGGGCCAGGCAGGCTGCCCGGCGCACCTGCGGCGAGGGATCACTGAGCAGATTCTCCAGGATCGGAGTTGCTTTTGCATCCTGTAAAGCCCCACTGCCCAGGGCTGCCAGCCGGCGCGTGATTTCGTCTGGATTTTCCAGGAGCTGGCGGAAAAGGATGCCCATTTGCGGGCTGCCGGTGGCGGTGATGGCTGCCAGGCTGCGAGCGCGCAGCTCCAGGGCCAGCTCTGCATGCTGCAGGTTGGTAGCCAACCGGCGTAACAAAGCGGTGCGCATGGGCAGGCGCTCTGGCATATCTCGCAGCCCACGGGAAGTTTCCAGCAGTCCGTGCTGCAGGGTGTCAATCGCCGGTGGCGGCGCCAGGGTATCCAGCCAGCTGCTCAAATCCATACCCGCCGCCAGGCTCTGCAAGGCCAGGCGTTTTCCCAACCAGTCGGGTTGGCTGAGCAGGTTCTCAACCAGTTCGGGTTGGGTATAGGCCCCGGCCGCCAGGACGCCAAGCAGGGCAGGATGGGCGATGCGCAGCCGTCCGCCGGGCTGGGCGCGCAGCAAGCCGCTGTCCAGCAGGGCGCTCAGGACCCGCGGTACGGCGATCCGCTCTTTCTGGGTTGCCGGGGATGAAAAATCACCTGGTCCGGTAGTTGTCTCATCAGAGGAGTCGCCAGCTTCTGCTTCGACGGGGCTTTCTTGCGCGGCAATAGGGGCGGGCTCGAAAGCAGCGATCGCCGCCGCGGCTTCGCGGTTGCTCATGACCGGTCGCGAGGTGCTTACCATCTGGGCTGCCAGGGCTGCCAGAGCCGGGCGGGCCTGCGGGATGCCGCTGCTCAACCGCTTCACGTAAGCTTCGATGGCAGCCTGCGCGCCGGGTCCCTGGGAATCGCCGGCGTAGGCCGACCACACTTTCAGGGTCAGCTCCAGCGGGCTGAGCGGCGTGGTATCGCTGAGCAGCCACCCGTCCAGGATCTCATAGGTCAGTTCGTTAGCAGGGAGCTCAGCTGGAGATTTCGGAGCAAAGTAACGCTGCCAGAGCGCTCCCCACTGGCGGATAAAATCCTCGCGCTGCTGCCGGCCCCAGGGAACGATTCCGAAGGGGATCAGGTGCAGATCAGCCAGACCGGGAGTCTGCCAGTCGCAGGCCAGCACCAGGCGTGTGTGCGGGTAGGCATTCAGCAGCTCGGCAAGATACGTGCAGACGCTCTCCATGCCCGCCTGTGTAAGCTCGTCCATGCCATCAATCAGCAGCAGAGCCGTGCTGTTTTGGAGGCAGCCTGCGATGAATTTCGCCAGGCGCGGCGCGGTCAGCGGGGACGCCTGGGCGTCCAGCACAGCGTTGAGCGGCTCGAGCAGGAGCTGGGGATTGCGCGGCGGCAGGTTCAGGTCGCCGGCATGAAAATGGAAGGGGAATAACCCTGCCAGGGAGCCGAGGTCGGGAGCCTGGCGGGCGGTCTGGACAGCCAGATAAGCCAGGGCAGTGCTCTTTCCGCTGCCCGGCTCGCCCAACAGAGCCAGGTTGGCCCCATTCTGCATGGCTTCCACCAGGCTCAGGGTGGGAGCGCCGTACAATACCGGGATGGCAGGCCAATCCGGCATGTAAGGGAGCAGCTTTTCGGTGATGTCCTGATAGGGGGGTGGTTCACCGGGCTCGAAGGTCAGCGGGGGCGCCAGCAAGCGCGGCTCGAGCAGAATTTCATCCAGGGAGAAGAGGGCTTCGGCCAGGTGCAAAGATTGAGCGCGCTGCAGGGTATCGTTGCGGTGGCGAGTCTCCACGCCGGTGTCCATCTCGGCGCGCCACGTTTTATAACGGTCTTTCGTATAGCTTATCAAGGACCGGAATGCCGGGCGCAGGCGGCCAAGCAGGAAAAGCAGCAAAAAACCGGCTGCAAAACCCAACCAGAATGAGTTGCGGTCTAATTGGAGATTGCTCAGGAAACTCATCGAACTAACCGCTGTACAGAATCCGCCCGCAGACATCGCAGCGGTTGAGCTGCGTGGATGAGCGGACGGCGTGGAGCAGAGAGGCGCTCAGGGTCGCGCCGCAGGCCGAACAATAGCGGTCGCTGACTTTGGCAACAGCCAGACCTTTGCGCTGGCGGCGAAGCTGTTCGTAAAGGTTCAGATCGGCGGCCTCAATGGACGAGATTGTCGCCTGGCGCTCGCTGGTGGCATGCGCCACCTCGTTCTGCAGCCCAGCGCGTTCAGCTTCCAGATCCTGGCGCTGCTCGCTGCCCGCCCGCAGGGTAGCTTCCAGGTGTTTGGATGCGGCCTGCTCGGTTTCTTCACTGGCTTCCACCGCCATCATGGCCTCCAGCTGGCGGTCTTCCAGCACGCTCAGGTAGCGTTTAAGGGCTGCGATCTCGTTTTGCATATCCTGCAGCTCTTTAGGGTTGCGGACTTTTCCGCCATACAGGGTGGCTTCCGTCTGTTCGATCTTCAGGCGCTGCTGGCGCACCTCGT
Source organism: Chloroflexota bacterium (assembly GCA_021849525.1). GTDB lineage: Bacteria > Chloroflexota > Anaerolineae > Anaerolineales > UBA4823 > JAJZSS01. Next base: position 480 of record JAJZSS010000051.1, on the reverse strand, counting down.
CCTCGGCGTGTTTGAGCGCCTTGAGCTTGCTGTTCAGCTCAGCTTGGGTCGCGTCGTGTTCGGAGTCAGCTTGTCTTTGGGCCGAGTCATCGTTCAGGATCGTCTCGATCTCCCCCAGGCGGGCTTGCAGCCGGTCGAGCTGGCTGTCAATTTGCTGCAAGCGGAATAGCTTAAAGGGCTGGCTCATGCTTAGGATTATAGATTTGGTTGCAGAGTTCGGCAAGGGGCAATACCCTTTGCAAACCGTAGGGTTGCCTTGCACTTTTGTCATGGTTGGGCGGGGTGCGTCGTTTAAAATAAAACTATGCCTGATCGCAATGAGCGTGCATTCTATTGGATCGTTGGGGGGTTATTTTTAGCTGCCAGCATGCTGCCCTATCTCTTCGCGGCTCAAGCCGGCGGGGACACACTGGTCTTCGGGGGCTTTTTATTCAACCCCATCGATGGCAACACCTACCTGGCGAAGATGCAAGATCGGAA
>JAJZSS010000050.1:4355-8108 GCA_021849525.1 Chloroflexota bacterium | reverse complement strand
TTATTGCCTTCGCCGAAATTTTTTAATTTCCGGGCTTTGGGAGCGCTTGCGACAGTAGCATTAGCAGCCACATCACCCTCCTGGTAGATTTATGGGTCCATGCCGGGTGCGATGTAAATTTTTTGGTTTACGGGCAATTTTAATGGGGGATGAGAGAATCTGTCAAGGTAATTATTTAATCAAGTTGAATAATTAATTAATGCATATACAACGGATTTGGGAACGGATTCCACGGATTGGGCACCAGCCGATCCTGCGCCTCTTTCGGTGAATGATTCTGGCTTACCAGCGACCTGGATTTTCGGTATACTAATCCAAACGACTAAAAATCCATGATCAATCGTTTTTAACCCATCCCAGGCTGGCCTATCCGGATCTAGATTGCCAATCGGAGACCGGTTATCGATGAAAATAAATGATGGCTCAATTTCCAGTCGCCGGCCGGTTCGTTCTTTCCTGCGGCATATTCGCAGACAAAAGCTCGGGGGATTGATTTTCTTCCTCGGCGCGCTCATCGGTTTTGGTTTCAACGGCCTGGCTGTGACAGCCGATCTGAATGGGGCAAGTTTTTGGGGAGATTTCCAGGATGGGGCGAATTTTGACCGCCAACTGCCCATCCAGGCAGATCTGGTGAAGATCCAATGTCCCATCCTGCTGGCTCCCGGAGAAGAAGGGACGATCACGGCCACCCTCCGGAATCCGGATCAAATTACGGCTGAGATCCCGGTTAAAGTAGTTGTCAGTAAAGACGATTTTCAAAATTATCGGGGGCTGACCGATCGCCTGCCGGTGGCGCCGCTGGAAAAACAAGATTTTCGCTGGCAGATCACTGAGCAGGATATTATCGAGAGAAATTTCATCCTCACCCGGATTTTCTTGATGTACGACGACACGCCTGCCCGCACCGAGTCGTGTGGGATTTTTGTCATGCACCTGTTCGGACTGAAGGGAGCCGCGCTGGTCGTCCTGACAGTGGTAACCAGCCTGAGCTTCCTATCCGTGGGCAGTGTTCTCCTTTATCGGGCTAACCCCAGTCCATCCTATGGGGTAACTTCACCCCCGATCGAGGTCGGCCTGGTTGGATTGGCCGCCATCTTAGGGATCGGTATGATTGCTAATCTTCTCGGTTGGTGGATTTTTGCCGGGATTGTCCTGGTATTGGCTGTACTTCTTAGCCTCGCGTTAATTCCTAGTATGCTTAACTAAAGTGTTGTTTTAGAAACTTAATCTGTTCCTGCACCTGGAAGCTGTCCCCGCCTTCGTGGTCATTGTACTCGTACACCCGGATCTGCTTGGGGCCGGCGTAATGGTTGTAGGCAGCGAAGACGGTGGACGGCGGGGCGATCTGGTCGCGCAGGCCGACGGAGAACAGGGCGTCGGCGTGGCAGCGGGCGGCGAAGTTCAGCCCGTCGAAGTAGGACAGGGTCTCAAAGACCCGCTCGACCTGATGGCGGTGAGCCTGCAGGTAGTGGATAATCTCGGAGTAGGGGTGGCTGTCGGTGATCTGGGTGGCGCGCCGCCAGTGGCACAGGAAAGGCACATCCGGCATGACATAACTCACCTGGCCGCTGAGAGCGGCGGCAGCCATACTCAGCGCCCCACCCTGGCTGGCGCCGGTGGCGGCGATGCGGCTCGCGTCCACTGCCGGGTGGGACCGGGCGGTCTCCACGGCGCGCACGGCATCGCTGAACAGGCGGCGGTAGTAGTAGGTGTGCGGATTCAGGATGCCGCGGGTCATAAAGCCGGGGAAATGTGGGTTCGAGCCGTCCGGCTCCAGGTCGGGGGTATCGCCGTTCTTGGTCGAGCCGGTGCCCTGGCCGCGCGAATCCATCACCAGGTGAGCATAGCCCACGCTGCCCCACAGCAGCCAGTCGGTGACGAAGCTGCGCCCGCCGCCGTAGCCGATGAAATTGACCACGCACGGCAGCGGGCCGGTGCGCTGGCGGGGGAGCACCAGCCAGCCCTTGATTGGCTGCCCGGCGTAACCGTTGAAGGTCACATCGAAGGTCTCCAGGGTCTGCAGGCCGGCGTCGAGGCGCTCGAAGCGGGGGGCGAGGGGGTGCTGGCGCGTCTCGGACAGGGTCGCCTGCCAGAAAGCGTCGAAGTCTGCCGGCTCGGTACGCGGCGGGGTGTAGGTGCGTAATTCTTCGAGGGGGAGGTCGTAGAAAGTCATGGGTGTTCTCCGTTGTACTCTCTATTTCGGAAACTGTTCCTCGAGATCGCTCAGGCGGTAGCTCAGCGCATCCACCGAGACCTGGATCTCGCGAAAGGAGATGGCCAGCGAAAGCAGCAGCGCCAGCAGGCTCAGCCCGAAGGCGGCCTCGCCGATGAATACCTGGCCTATATATATGAAGAACATGGTCAGTGCGCTCAGGAAGAAGCTGGCGATGCCCCACACCTGCATGTTGCGGATCAGGTTCACCCGGTAGCGCAGGTTGCCGATCTGCGCCAGGATCACCTGCTCGGGGTTGGACTTGTACGAGCGGTGCAGCTCGCGGATCAGGTTCGCCAGGGTGAGAAAGCGGTTGGTATATGCCAGCAGCAGGAGCGAGATCGCCGGGAAAAGCAGGGCGGGGGTGGTCAGGCCAAGGTCCATTGGATTGTCTCCTTTTGATAAATGTTTTTTATCGCATGAAAACCGAGTTTTTCTCTCTGGTTCGAAAACCGAGTTTTTTCTTGAAAACTCGGTTTCTCTTCATCCCAAATGAAAGCCGGTTTTCACATCAAAGCCAGGTTTCAGTTTCGCTCTTCCAAGGTTTCTATAACGTTTGTCCAGAAACTCGGCTTTCAAGAAAAAGCCGAGTTTGCATTTCGGATTGAAAACTTTCTATGATTCTAATCCATTTGCAGCCTTCGCCACAAACGATATAATTCAGCCATTCTGCAGCCGGTGGGAGAGTCAATGGAGCTGATCACTGTTCTCTTCATAGCAGTCGGGGTTGCGATGGATGTGTTCGCCGTGTCGCTGGGCATCGGCTGCGCTGGCCAGGCCACCACAGCCCGGGCCAAATTTCGCCTGGCATTTCACTTCGGCTTATTCCAGGGCGGTATGACCCTGCTGGGCTACCTGCTGGGCAGCACGATCGTCGATCTGATTGCCAATTTCGATCACTGGGTGGCGTTTATTCTGCTGGCTTTTGTGGGCGGGAGGATGATTAAAGAGGGCTTGGAAAAGGTCTCCATGGAGAAAGCCTCCATGGAGAAAGACTCCAGCGCCGAGGAATTGGCGGACAAGCGCCGCAGCAGCGATCCATCGCGCGGTGGGACGCTGGTGCTGTTGAGCATTGCCACCAGCATCGACGCCCTGGCAGTGGGGCTGAGCATGGCCATGATCCAGGCGGCGGTGGTGGCTGCCAGCCTGATCATCGGCCTCACCAGCAGCGGGTTCTCGTTGATCGGTTTGCGCTGGGGCTGCGACCTGGGGGAGCGCTTCGGTAAGCGGATGGAAGTGATCGGGGGGTTGATTTTGATTGGCATCGGCGTGCGCATCGTGGTAACCCATTTGATGGGCTGACGCTGACAACGAATTTTGGAACGAATTTCACGAATTTCACCTCCCTTCAATTACAATTAAGTGATCAATACCAATTCCACCACCAAAACGAGGCACATCATAAAATGAGACCCTATATCCCTCAAAACAACACCCCGGTAAAAGGAATGATTCTACTCGTTATTGGTTCGATCATTTTAGGTTTGGTCATTTGAACAGCAGCATATTTTGTAACCAGATTTATCTACCTGGTCGTGATC
>JAJZSS010000050.1:0-4345 GCA_021849525.1 Chloroflexota bacterium | reverse complement strand
ATTGGATTAATTGGTGTGGTTTTATATGACAAATTACTGGTATTTGTCAAAGTTAGGCATATCGTACTAACCACCTTTGTCGGGTTAATGATTGGAATAATCACTGCGGTAACCTACCATGCCATACCGTACTTTATTGAGCGGAACAATTTCATAACTGAGGTAAAGGAAATGTATGGCGTCGATGCCCGCGAGGCTTCACGTGGTTTTAACGAAGTGCTGAGCGAGGAAACCGGCTCCAGGGGCTTGTTAGGTTATATGAAATTACGCGCCAATACGGGAGATCAGTATACCAACTACGTTATTGTAAATTCGATAGCCATTGAATTGTTTAGCTTCTCATTTCGATCGACCCAGGCCTGGCTGTATTGGGGTTTTGAAATGTTGTTAATTGCCTTGCCGATGGCCTGGGCTGGTTACAACCGCAGCAGGAATTTTTTCAATCATTCAGCTGACGACTGGTACCTTCCTCTTCCAGATCAAATCGGTTCTGTGCCCATAGAAAACAAGGCTGTGCTAACCGCGTTATTCCAGGAGAATAGCTTGCTTAATCTCAGTGAACTAATGGTTGCAGAGGGAGATATTCCGCATCCTACACTGGAAATATACGAACAGCACAGCAAAAATCGTAAAGGCGATACATTACTGGTTGTAAAAGAGACCGCCCGGCAGAGTCCTACTAAGGTGAATCGAACCACAATCGCTCGCTGGGAAATCACGCCAGAAGATTATTCGCCATTTATCGAGGCGGTCAATCGAAAAATTAACGAAAGCGATGTAACCCCTTGATCAAAAGAACGATCTTGGGGTAACGCCTCAATTCGTCCAGGACACCAATGGATTCATGTACAATCCGTGAAATCCGTTTTGGAAATCCGTTGTACTCCACCGTACCCGTCAGCGCACCACCACCGGCAGGTACAGGAACTCATCGGCTGCCGGCAGGGGCGTGAACACATACACCGTCCCATTATCTGCGTAATCAGGAATATCGGATTTCGGCGCGCCGGCCAGGATGACGCCTTCCTGGATGGCCAGGCAGGCGGCGAAATCCTCGTCGTATTCGCTCCCGCTGGCGACCAGCTTATCGGTTTCGGTGCCGCTTACCCAGCCCCCGCCCGGCTGGCGGTAGACATATACCGCCCCGAGGGCTGAACCACCGCTGATGCCCATCGAGCCAGCCCCCACTGCAATCACATCCCCATCTCGGTGCAGATTTCTGGTTAGAATCCATCCAATTTTCCTTGACAAAACAGAACATATATTCTATCATACTTACTGATATCATAGCGTTGGCGCGCTACCAGGCGCAAGGAATCGAATCTCCTTTCAGGTTTTGTTCTTCAATCTCACAAGCGCCGAAACACAATTTCTAGTAATTTGGAGAAAGGGAACTCAGTCATGAGAAAAATTATTGTGCTTGAACATATCTCCCTTGATGGGGTCATCCAGGCCCCGGGTGGGCCAGACGAAGATCCCAGCGGCGGCTTTGCATACGGCGGGTGGATAGCGCCATATTCCGACGAGATACCAGGGACTCTCCTGCGAAGGCAGATGAACCTGCCGTTCGACCTCTTGTTAGGGCGCACAACCTTTGAAATTTGGGAGACGTACTGGCCTCAACATGCAGACGAATGGCCTGGCGCCAACTCAGCCACCAAGTACATCGCCTCGAATACCAGAACTTCCAGCAATTGGCAGCCGTCCGTGTTTTTAAATGGAGATATTGCGGAATTAGTCGCTGAAATCAAGCAGCAGCAAGGGCCGGATTTACACGTTTGGGGAAGTAGCAACCTCCTTCAGACGCTGATCAAGCATGATCTGGTTGATGCGTTCTGGCTGATGATGTACCCGGTAACCTTAGGCGGAGGAAAGCGGCTGTTCGCCGGCGGCACGATCCCGGCGGCATTCAAGGTAACGGAAGGCATAGTCTCTCCAAATGGCGTCATTGTCGTGAATTACGAGCGTGCAGGCGAAATCACAACGGGAAGCTGGTAAATAATGAGCCGCCCGGATCACTCCGAGCGGCTGCAGGTACCTGCTATTCAATTGTATGCCTGGATGAACTGGCGGGCAGCAGACTAGAACAGAGACGGCGCGCCGAAGAGCTGGATGATCCGGTCGAGCAGGGAGCGCCGCGGATTTCCGGGTTTACTGGAATTGCGCCTGTCCACGAATTCCTTCAGTCGTGCCTGAGCCTGGGCGCGGGCATTTTTGCGCAGGCGCAGCTCGTATTCCAGCAGGCTGGGCGGGTTGATCTCGGTGAAATTTCCAAAATGGTCTAACATCATATTCCTCCTTGAGGAACAAAAAAAGCAAGCTTCGTTCAGGCTGTCCGGCAGACTTCGATGTAAGCGGCCTCGGATCAGCGCAGCTTCTTGCACACTCTGTGAAGGAGTGTACGCTACACGATCTTCGACGCCTACGAGGTTAGCTGCCGGGCTCGAACAGAAGACTTGCTCTACAATGCACTGGGCATTGATTCGCCCCAAGGTGGGTTTCCCCGATCCGGAGATTCGGCGATCACAATATATATGTTTATGTTAACGCTGCCCATGGTACACCCATTTTCAGCCCTGGAGATTAGAAAAACCTTAATTTTAGGGCAAACATGCGGTGATTGGTCCTAATTTTACCGACCGTACAGGTTTACATGTGACGCCTGCATCATCGCAACTCCATCCCCCATCGGGCATCCGTCGATTCAGACTGCCTTAAAACCTGTACGGTCTGTCCATGATTCCGGGAGCAGACCCTGCAGGTTTTAAGGTTTTCTGAAATGGTCGGGATAAAATCCTTCCAGGCATACATGATCGGAAAAGTTATATGGAAACCTGTAGGGTCCATTACCGATCTGGTTTGTAAAAACTGATTAGGGTCGTGTTGGCTTTATTATCCTAAATTTCGCACACAAATGCTTCACCCATCATTTTTGTTAAGCTGTTTTTGTAACCCGATCGCAACTCTTCCAGTATAATCTTTTACAAGTGGGATAAACAATCGCCTTTCTTACCCCGGCCCACCTTAGCGATGTCAAATTATCAGTGAGGTGAAATGATGAAATTTTCAATAAAAAAGCTGCAAATTGTTTTCCTGATCACATGCCTGCTCGCCCTCCTCCCTGCGGGAACGATCTTTGCCCAGGGCGGGATTGCCATCGATGGCGTCTTCACCGATTGGGCGGGGATGACCGGGATGGTCGATCCGGGCGGCGCAGATGATGAAACAGACCCGGCTTCGGCGGATATTACCGAGTACCGCATCTATGCGGATGCTTCCGGGGTCTATCTGCTCATGGTCTGGGATGATACCCAGTTTCAGCAGGATTCAGGTGCTGGCATAACCATGCGTGGTGCAGATGGGGTGTATTATCGCATTTACGCCATCGCGACAGGGAACCCAGGCACAGTACCGCAGAGCGGGATCCAGGTCTACCAATCCACCGATCCGGCGTTCCCACCTCAGACGACTTCACAAGTCTGCACTGGCGCAGCCTGCAGCGGGGTGACGGTTGGTTCAGGAGCCAGCTGGGTGGATCCCTTCGCGGGGCATCCGGCGGGTAACTGCCTGGGCACGAACTGCAGCACCCTGGATACGGCGGGTGAGTTCGGCCTGCCCTGGTCGCTGGTGGGCGGGGCGCCTGCCCCCGGCGAGACGGTATTCTTCCAGTACGGCTCGTACCCCAATGGCCCCGGCGCGGCGTTGAAGGACAATACCGGTTCCAACGGGATCACCGTCCGCAATAACAACGGTGTGTTCAGCTCCTATATCTCCACCCCCACCGCGGTCACGCTGAGCAGCCTGCAGGCCACCGCAGCGGGGTCAAATCCGGCTGTGATTGCCGGGAGTCTGGTGCTGGGAGTCTTCCTGGCGGCCCTGCTCTACGAGCGCAAGCTGCAGGTCAAGTTCGAGTAAAGCAAGCGACCCAGCCAGGTTTTCACCCGTCCATGGCGGATGGCCTGATGAGGGTTTAGAAAACGTAATTTTAGACGAACTTAAAACCTGCAGGTGATGGCGTATTCGCCGGACCTGCAGGTTTTTATATTTCAAGACCACAGGTCCGTAATATTGGAGATTTCACTTAAATAATTGGTTTTCTCTGCGCCCCCAGCGGCTCTGCGAGAGAAATCACTCGCAGAGCCGCCGAGAACGCAGAGATACCAGACCCCTGGGGTTTCCGAAAACCCCAGGGGTCTTGAATATTAATCCAGGCCAGGCGACCCTATTTAATTTTTACAAACCCGATCGGCAATGGACCCTACAGGTTTCCGTACAGCCTTACCGATCCAGATTATCTGAACGGGTTAATATCCCGGCCACTCAGAAAACATTAAAACCTGTAGGG
>JAJZSS010000049.1:836-8201 GCA_021849525.1 Chloroflexota bacterium | reverse complement strand
GGATGTGCTCCACTAGAATCTGGCGCCGCTCAGCTTGCATCGTCTGAATCTCCTCTGGACTGGTGACAGCCCTGAGCTCGGGCAGAGGGTCGCTGATCCGAAAACGTTCGATCATGGCATTTTCTTCGGTTTCGTCTGGATATCCAATCCGCACTCGTAACAAGAAACGGTCGATTTGGGCTTCGGGGAGTGGAAAAGTACCTTCCAGTTCAACCGGATTTTGAGTTGCGATCACCAGGAAGGGGCGCGGTAAGGGTCGCGTCACCCCATCGATCGTCACCTGGCGTTCCTGCATGGCTTCCAGCAGGGCGGATTGGGTGCGGGGTGTGGCGCGGTTGATTTCATCTGCCAGCAGCACCTGGCTCATAATTGGCCCGGGCTTGAATTCGAAAGACTGTTCCTTCTGGTTAAACCAGTTCAAACCGGTCACGTCGGAGGGTAATAGGTCAGGCGTAAATTGGATCCGGCGAAAGCTGCAGCCCAATGATATCGCCAGGGCGCGCGCAAGTGTGGTTTTACCGATCCCGGGCACATCTTCCAGCAAAATATTTCCCTCACACAGGACAGCTGCCAGGGTAAGCTGAATGGCTTCATCTTTGCCAATAATAACTCTTTGGATGTTTTCCTGTACACGGCGGCTGACTTCAGCGATCATGTTTGCCTCGGTTGGGAGAAAATTGGGGGATAGATAAATTAGTTTACCACTTTGTTTACCGACCTGCGTCAGGGCAGGTTCAACCCGGATGGTATAATCCTCCCAATGAATTCCATCATCGCTCTGGATCTTGAAACTACGGGGTTAAGTGCTGAAAGTGATGCGATTATCGAAATCGCGGCCGTCCGCTTTAATGATCGGCGGGTGGAAGGGGAATGGCAAACCTTAGTGCATCCAGGCCGGCGAATTCCTCCATTCGTCACTCAATTGACAGGTATTACGGATGCCATGGTCCTGGATAAGCCAGGAATCCGTGAAGTTCTGCCCGATTTGCAGCAATTTATCGGAGATACACCCATCATTGGGCATAATGTCAATTTTGACGCCAGTTTCCTGCGCCGTTATGGGATCCTGCGCCGGAATGAACTGTTGGATACATATGATTTAGCATCGGTTCTGCTGCCAAATGCCGGGCGTTATAATCTCTCGGCTTTAGCTCAGGGGCTGGGCATTCCGGTGGTCGGGGCTCACCGCGCCATGCAAGATGCCCAGACGACTCGCCTGGTTTACCAACGTTTGAGTGAATTTGCTAACGAGCTTCCCATAGCGTTGTTGGCTGAGATCGTGCGCCTGGCGGAGGGAATTGAGTGGCACGGATATCTGCCCTTACGCTGGGCTTTAGGCCAGCGGTCGCATGAAGTGGTCTCTCCCAGCGCAGTACGCCATCGTTATGAAGGCCCTCTTTTTACGACTAAAATAGACCGCTCGCTGCCGCCATTGATGCCTACGAGCGATCCGCAGCCGCTGGACGTGGAGGAAGTTTCTTCAATCCTGGCGCCAGGCGGTTTATTCTCCAGGCATTTTGCCCAATACGAACATCGTCCGCAGCAGGTGGGTATGTTGGAGGCGGTGACGGCGGCATTCTCGGATGGGCGCCATCTGCTGGTTGAAGCTGGCACAGGCACAGGCAAGAGCATGGCATATCTGATCCCGGCCGCGATGTGGGCTTTGCATAACCAGCGCCGGGTTGTGATCTCGACCAATACCATCAACTTACAGGATCAACTGATCAACAAGGATATTCCTGACCTCCGCGCCGCGCTGGGGATAGATTTAAGGGCAGTCGTCTTAAAAGGACGGAGTAACTATATTTGCCCGCGCCGCTTGGAAAGCTTACGTCGCCGGGGTCCTTCAAGTGATGATGAGATGCGCGTTCTGGCAAAGGTACTTGTCTGGTTAAATGGCACCCAGACTGGTGACCGCAGCGAGCTCAACCTCAATGGCCCTGCCGAGCGAGAAGTCTGGCGCAGAATCTCAGCAGAGGACGAGGGCTGTTCGGCTGAAGTGTGTCTCAAAACAACTGGCGGGGCATGTCCTTTTTATCGAGTTCGTCAGGCGGCTCAAAGTGCGCACCTGTTGATCGTGAACCACGCCTTGTTACTGGCAGATGTGGCGACAGGAAACCGGGTGTTGCCTGAATACGAATACTTAATTATTGACGAAGCTCACCATATCGAAGATGCAACCACCAACGCCTTGAGCTTCCGGGTGACCCTGGCAGACATCGAGCGGCTGCTGCGTGAGCTTGGCGGACCCAAGGGTGGTTTACTAGGCTGGGTGATGACTGCAACCCAGAGCCTGATTGCGCCATCAGAGCTGGCTGTGTTGGATCAGATGATCCAGCAGGCTACAGATCATGCATTTAGCTTCGAGACTCTGGCCCGCCAGTTCTTCCAGACCCTGGATCGCTTCCTGGAGGATATTCGCGAAGGTCGCCCTGTTGGCGCTTATTCCCATCAAGAGCGTATTCTGCCAGCCACGCGCACCCAGCCGGCCTGGGGAAATGTGGAGCTCGCCTGGGATGAGGCTGAGCATGTCCTCGGGCGCTTACTGGAGCAAGTCGGTCGCCTGGCTCAAGGTTTGGCTGAGCTTTCGAATGAATTGGCCGAAGCTGACGGCGAATTGTATGGCAACCTGACCAACCTCTACCGGCGCCTGACTGAAGTCCATTCACAGATGAATGGTCTGGTCTTCAGCCCGGAAGAAGACCGTATCTACTGGGTGGAAGCGCAGCCGAATGGCATGCGCCAGGCTTTGAATGTCGCACCACTCCATATCGGCCCTCTGATGCAGCGGTTTCTCTGGCATGAGAAAGCTTCTGTTATCCTGACTTCCGCTACATTGACGGCCGCGGGTGAATTTGATTACCTGCGCGGGCGGCTATTTGCTGAGGATGCCGATGAGCTGGCGCTGGGCTCGCCATTTGATTATGAAACGGCAGCCCTGGTTTATATCGTTAATGACATCCCCGAGCCTTCAGATCGGCAGGGCAACCAGCGGGCGGTAGAGAATGCCGTTATCCGCCTGTGCAAAGCTACCGGCGGGAGGGCGTTGGTCCTGTTTACTTCTTATGACCAGCTCCGGCGGACCTCTAAAGCGATCGCCCCGCTGTTGGCGCGCGATGATATCGTTGTCTACGAGCAGGGTGAAGGGGCTTCCTCGCACGCCCTGCTTGAGTCGTTTCGCACCAGCGAACGGGCAGTATTACTGGGCACGCGCGCATTTTGGGAAGGTGTGGATGTACCGGGTGATGCACTGTCGATTCTGGTGATCGTGAAATTGCCATTCGATGTGCCATCCGATCCAATTGTAGCGGCGCGTTCGGAAACATTTGAAGACCCCTTCTCCCAGTACTCCTTGCCCGAAGCTATCCTGCGCTTTCGCCAGGGCTTTGGTCGCCTGATCCGTACTCAGTACGATCGGGGAGTGGTGGCAATTCTCGACCAGAGGGTATTGACGAAACGTTATGGACGGAGCTTTATCGATTCTCTCCCCCCCTGCACAGTACGCTCCGGACCATTGGCTGAGCTACCCAAATCAGCCGTCCAGTGGTTAAATTTATAAACAGTACACCACATATTCATCATCCATACCTTTTACAGCAGCAGACACACATGGCAAACGGATTTCAGAATCTGGTTAATAGCAAGCTTGGCGTTGGACTGGCGCTTGGGCTAAGCCGTAGATTACCCGAAAGCGCTGCTAACTGGTTAGCGAACACACTGGGTATCTGGATGGTACGCCTGCGTGGCCTGGAAATGGTGCGCGCGGTGCGCGCCAATCAATGGGTGTTGAGTGATTACCAGGCGGACTCAGCTGCTTTGGATCAGGCTGTGCGCACAACCTACTCGCATACCGCCCGCTGCCTGTATGATCTGTATCATAATTTTCAGGATATTGATAAGCTTTACGAGCGGGTTGATTTTTCGCCCAAGTTCAACCAATTTTTAGAAGAGCGCCAGGAGCCAGAGCGCGGGTTGGTCGTTGCAGGGATTCACCTGAGCAATTTCGACCTGGCGATCCATGCTGTGGGGCGGCGAGGCTTGCAAGCAGTAGCCCTGGGAGTATCCAATCCGGGCGGTGGCTACCAGTGGCAGAATAAACTGCGCGCCGAATCGGGGTTTCGGATTATTCCGTCGTCTGCGAATACGCTACGCCATTCGATACAGCATCTGGATTCCAACGGGACAATCGTCACCGGGATGGACCGGCCCTTGCCAGAATCGAAATACCGGCCCTGCTTCTTTGGTCGTCCGGCTTCTTTACCTGTAATGCATATTCTGCTGGCATTAAAGGCCCAGGTACCGGTTAAGGTGACCTACGCTCAAATGAAATCGGATGGGCGCTATCATATCGACATTACTGAACCCATCGAAATGGAATCATATCCAGATCGCCATCAAGAGATTATACTGAACGCGGAACGCGTATTGAGCGTTGCAGAAGCAGCCATCCGCCAGGCACCTCAGCAGTGGGCAATGTTTTACCCGGTTTGGCCAGAAATGCTGGATAAAATGCCTGTCTGAGATTGAAGCTAATAGGGAGGTTATCAATTGGTGGACAAAAACATTCAAGACCCGGCAATGCAAGATATAAAAACCCACACACGGGTTAACGATATTCTGCTCGGCCCCCTGGAACGCCCGGCCTTACAATTTTTTGCTCGCTGCATGCCCGCCTGGGTTACTCCAGACAAACTGACCGCTTTTGGCTTGTTGGGTTCCGTTTTAATTTTTATCAGTTATATACTCACCCGGCGCGATCCTGGTTTTCTGTGGCTGGCAAGCCTGGGCTTCGTGATCAACTGGTTTGGCGACAGCCTGGATGGAACCCTGGCGCGCTATCGCAATATTCAGCGCCCGATCTACGGCTTTTTCGTCGATCACTCACTGGATGCTGTGAGTGAAGCCATGGTTTTCATCGGCCTGGGTCTTTCACCCTATGTCCGCCTGGATCTGGCCTTGCTGGCCCTGGTGGGCTATTTGATGATGTCGATTCTGGTTTATATCCGCACCTGTGTGGATGGCGTTTTTAAGATTTCGTATGGTAAGCTGGGTCCCACCGAGATACGCCTGATCGCCATTCTTGCCAATACAATCCTGTTTTTTTCCAGCAACCCGCAGTGGAATACCTCGGTTGGAACATTTGGGATTTACGATTTAATGGTGATTGTCATCATTGTCATCTTATACAGTTTTTTCATCTCGACTACCTGGCAGGAGATTCGCCGGTTGCAGTATGTAGATCGGCGATAGGTTGCTAAACTCCAACCTGGGATGGTAAATAAGCCCAGATCGGCAGGCTGGCACCGCCCCGGCAGTTTACCGCCACCGGCGGCAGTACACCGGGCCGGCTGCCATACCCCGCATTGCTGAACAGCCACCAGCGCAAGGTCTGTTCATCCACTCCCACTGGCCCCACAATCGAGCTGGCAGCCCGCACCAGCAAGGTGACATAACGCCCCAGGTCGGGGATCACTGGCCCGGTGGCAGGCGCATCCCAGGCCTGTACGCCCGGCTCGCCGCGCGTGAACAGGAAGCGCACGCGCTGCCCGGGGCGCATGGACTTGCCGCAAGCTGCCAGCTGGGCCACGGCGCGCGCTACCGGAGAGGGCGAGCGGTATTCTTCCAGGGTGCGGCTCAGGGTCTGGGTCACCAGCAGGCGTTCCAGCGGCACACTTCCACTGCGCAGCTCGCTCAGACGGCGGCGCAGCAGGGTTACTTGATCTGGCAGGCTGTCCACGGGTTGGGGCGTTTTACCCATCAGCCCCAGCATTTCCAGCTGTACGTCTTTGATATAGGCCGGCGTATCATGGCGGCGAGCTTCGATGCCCCGCAGCTTGTATGACCCGTCCTGGAACAATCCAAAATAGCGATTAGGAACCGGGACACGCCGGTCCACGCGGGAGGGCAGAAAGGCCACCCAGCGATAAATGCCATCCAGGGCAATGGGCAGTCCGGTGCGCTCCAGGATCTCATTCAGCAAAGGCTGGAAGTCCGCCGCCCGGCGTTCACCTTCCTTGTATACCCACAGACCATCCACGTACATATGCAGCACGGCATAGCCCAGGTCCTCGGCGGCTTCCTTGGCGCGCAGCAGAGCCTCGCGCCCGTAGGCGGTGACCGCTTCATGGGCTTCGATGCGCCCAAAGCGGGCGTTCTTATAGCCCAGATAGCCAAAGCAGGTCACCAGCAGCCATTTGTGGGCGGTGGCACGGGCTTTGTAGGCCGTGCGGCGCGGGTCCCAGGCGGGTAGCTCTGCCAGTTGAGACTTGAGCTGCAGGCGCTTGTCCAGCAGCGGCTGGAGAGTCTGGGGTACCAAACCCGGCTGGCTTTGCGAGATCATCAAGTCCAGCTCGGGCACGCGCGCCGCGTCGTCTTTCTCCGGCCCTACCGTTTCGGGTGAGATGTTGAAGTGGGCCATGATGCTGGGGTACATCGAGATGAAATCGATCTCTGCGACATCGCGGTGCAGCCCGATGGTAGGCTGGTACACCAGGCCGCCCTGGTCGGCGTGGAGTAGATTCAGGGCTGATTGAGGCTGCTCAGCCTGCTGCTTATGCCAGGGCACCAGCACCCCCAGGCGCAGGGCAGTCACCATTTGCATGGCAGAAATACCCGTCCCGGGCGAAACGCGCGCCACGGTCTGGACAGGTAAGGCAGTAACTCGCCCCAGCTCGAAGACTCCTTCCATGCCATATTCGTGGAACAATACCGCGTTACACCCGTCTACATGCCAGCGTCCATAGAGATGCACCTGCTGGCCGCGGTAAATTACCTGCCCGTAAGCAAAGTAGCTGCGCGCTTCTTTGTGAATCACCTCCTGCTGGGCGTCGCGATTGAGCGGCAGAGGCAGTTGGAGCAGGGTAGATTGTTCCAGCAGGTATGGCAGCAGCCAGGTATCGCCCCAATAGGTCAGCAGTAAATCCGGGTCGTGCCGCTCCAGGATGGCGCGCAGGTTCACCAGAAGCGGGCGAGGTGGATTGAGCGGCAGGTGGTAGCTGGCGCGCTCACTGCGGATATGCAGGCTGGTGGGTGGGGCGTGGGCGGGGTCTACATCTGGCTCGATGAATAAGGTGCGCAGGGGCGGTATCTCGGGATCCACCTCCCAGGGCGAGTTCAGCACGCTTAGCTCCAGGATGTTATCCGCGGCGTCCACACTCACCTGGCAGTGGGCCAGGGGGAAGGTGCCATACAGGGCGGCGTGGCGCAGGGAGATGGGCAGGTCGGCGTCGTAATAAGTCAGCTCGGGAAAGGCGTCAGCAGCTTGCTGGAACAGGCGCGGCTGGTCTCCGGGCTGGGCAGTAGTAACTGCCATGACGATCTGCGGATCGCTCAGGAATAGATCGCGGCGCTCCTGGCGGGCGAGGT
>JAJZSS010000049.1:0-826 GCA_021849525.1 Chloroflexota bacterium | reverse complement strand
GGGGGGGGGGGGGGGGGGGGGGGCTCGCAGGAAGCGCCACAGCTCGCGCAGGCGCGGCCCCGGCCCGGCAGCGAAAAACGTGACCGGGAAGCTCTGGCGCAGGCGGCGGCGCCCTTCTCCGGTGAGCAACCACAAAACCAGACCCTCATCCGGGCTGGGATAGATATCCAGCAGCCAGCCGGTCAGCTCAGGCATGCAAGGTTCCCAGCAGGCTCTCCATCTGGTTGTTCAGGCGGAGCACCTCCTTGTGTTCTTCCAGGAGCATCGCCAGCAGGAGCACTTCGAAGGGCAGAGCGTGCGAGGCATAAGCGGCGGCGGCCAGGTGCTGGTGGGCGGCGGCAAACAAATCGTCCATGATGATCTGGTCGCTGCGCCGCAGAGCGCGCCGGAAGCGCGCAAAGGACTCTTGCTCTTGCAGGAAAACATTGGTGATCGAGGGTAAAGTGCGGCCCATATTTCCTCCCTTTCAAAACAGGCGCGGTTGGGTTGGGACGGCTGGCAGCTCGTAGCGATAGACCTGGTCGGCGGCGTCCTCCAGGATTGCCAGCAGCTTAGCGCTCTCCGGATTTTCGACCCGCGGCAGGCGGGCGCTTACGCCCAGCGGCGCCAGGCGGCTAAGGCGGTGCAATTCCAGCAGGCAGGCTGAGAGCAGGCGGCGGCGCTCGCCAAAGGGCACCGTTTCATCGGCGAAAGTCGCCAGCATATCCAGCACCAGGGTGGGTGCCGGCGTGGCCGGCGTGCTGCTCAGCAGCGCTACGACCTGGTAGCAGGTGAAGGCGCGCGCCACCTGGATATTTGCCAGGATGCTGTCCAGGCCAGTCTCCCG
>JAJZSS010000048.1 GCA_021849525.1 Chloroflexota bacterium | reverse complement strand
GGATTATCCCGGTGATCCCTCGCGGCCAGGCCGGCGTTTCGCGGGAGCTGTATGGTGCTGGAGCCTGCGAAGGCGGATACGATGGCGCCTATGGCTCGGGTGGGTTTATCTGGCCGGCTGGCAACCATGTACTCTCAGGTAATGATTACTGGTCCGGGCACCTCGGCATTGATATGGCCGCAGGCGAAGGCGCGCCAATCTATGCCGCGGATAGCGGAGTCGTTGTTTTTGCTGGTGGGGCCTGGGGCGGATATGGCAATATGGTGATGATCGATCATGGCAATGGTTACCAGACGCTTTACGCTCATATGAGCCAGGTGAGCACTTATTGTGGACGAAGCGTTACCCAGGGCACAATTGTTGGGTATTCGGGGAGCACGGGCAATTCGACCGGTCCCCATCTACATTTTGAAATTCGTTACCAGGGGGGATTTATTGACCCCTGGTACGTATTACCTGCATCCTGAGAATTTATGAGGAGAAAATAATATGGCAAAAGACGCAATGGAACCTGAAACGAATGTCCTGGCTGAGACTGATGAGTATATGGCCTGGACAGCTGAAGAACCAGATGGGGAAACAACTTACCATCTCGAGCTGAACAACGTAACGATTCACTTTTTCAAAGAAGAATGGGACGAGTTCATCAGCCTGGCCCGTCTGCTGGTAAAAACCTCGGCCTAAGGCTCCTCAGGCGGGCTTTCAGTTAAAGCCGGCTCTACGAGCGGAACGTTCAGGGGGGCAATTTTTTCTACATAGGGGACGACACCCTGGCAGGTCTCTGTGAACTGCCGGGACACTTCGTCCCAGCTGAGCACACCGCTGCGTTCCCAGGCGGTGTGCAGCGCGTAGGAGACACACCCGGGTCCGGCGTGATAATTGGCGATCGTAAACCGCCATAAATCTTCGTAACCACTCACGACTCCGGCATGCTGTTGGGTCGCGGTGAATACCAGCTGACCTACCTGCTGGCAGTTGGCTTTCAGCGTTTCAGCAAACAGGTGGACGCTGAAGTCTACATTGGTCAGGTCGATTCCGGTTGGGCAATCGCCGCAATCCGATTTTGCTTCGAAGGCCAATGCGCCGCGCAGCATTGCCTGGTTATCTGAGGATAATTTCAGGTAGCCCCCTGAACATGCTTCCTCAGTCAAGACCAGTGGGCAAAACTGCTGGAAGAAGGATCTGTTCCAGAGCAGTATTGAATCAGCGCCATTGTCGGTGATCTGCCCCAGGCCATATTCACGGGGAACCCGGAAAATACCTGGCCAGAACTGGCTCTCCTGGGCAAATAAGTTCTTCATGAGCTGAGCCGGGACGCCAGTCTCCTGTGCCACATCGATGATCCGTGAATCAAATTGGTTTTGCCATTCCGTCACCAGGGTATTGGCGCTTTCCAAACCACAGGCATCCGCATATCCGTTCGGCAGCAATCCCCCGCTGGTGCATGCCGAGGCATCTACCAGACCCTGGGCAATCAGCCGTCCTGCCAGATAATAATATGGCTCATTGGTTGCCAGGAGCTGATTCTGGTCGGGTGTGGAAAGCCAGGCAGGGGGTGTGCCCGCTGGAGGAAAAGCCTCCCAGATCCGGGCGCAGCTGGCTATGGGAGGTCCGCTCCATTGGCTGCTGATGATGTCCACATACCAACCGCTGCTGCCAGGAGCTTCGGAAACGCCGGTATCCAACACCCGTACCTGAGCAAAGTAACGCTCGGTAGCATCACCAAAGCTTGAATTTGCCCAGAATTCAAGCCGGATACCCTCGCGTGGAGTTACACGCAGCGGCAGGCTGCAGGTATCCGCCTCGCATAAGAAAGGATGACCATCGATAATTCCTTCGATGGAGGTGATCGTTTCATTCGGGAGGGGTTCTTCGCCGGTCAACAGCAGCTTGGGGATCTCGAAACACCGGTTCTCAGGGGGTACGGGCTGGCAACCATCCAGGGAGATCCAGGCTGTGGGAGGGGGAAGCTCAACAATGACCTCGCGTTCTGTTTCCTGGAACGAAACCAGATGGAGATAGAAACCATTACAGCGGGAAGCAGCCGCGCCTTTCTCTGACGTTGTGCACGGAGGGGTATTGCTCCACTCGTCCCCAATATCAGCACCGCACGCGCCGGCCACTTCTTCGGCGGTGGGTAAGCCTTCGTGATCGATCAAGATCCGGCACAGGATCTCGTTGTCCGACCAGCGTAATAACCAGAATTCATATTCAGTATAGGGGACAATCAGTGTAGTGGCGCGGTCAGGACTCTGGGCGTTCGCTTTTGTCCCCCACCAAGCAAGTACCCCCAGCAGCAATGCAACGATCAGCAAAGACCAGCCAAGCCGTTTTGCAACTGCCATCCTGAAGTAACAATATCATGTTCAGATTAGCTTGTCAACGGTCGCCCCTTACCATGTCAGTTCTGAAAGCTGGCTGCATTGTGAATTCAGAGCACTTGCCTCTGTTTCTGGCCCGTGTTAGACTCTATCCTCGGATAACCTGTTCGATATGCAAATCGATTGGTTTTTGAGGTGAACCTATGCCGCCTGTTTTGTACCTGATCGATGGTCACGCCCTGGCATACCGCACTTTTTTTGCCCTGACGCGTGGCACTTCGACGACATTTGCTACTCGAGCTGGCGAACCTACAGCGGGGGTGTTTGGATTTACCAGTGTGTTACTGCGGCTGCTCGAACAAGAACAACCGGAATACCTGGCAGTTGTATTCGATACCGGACGCACCTTTCGGGACGATCTTTACCCTGCTTATAAAGGTACGCGCGACAAGATGCCAGATGACCTGGTGACCCAGATGGCGCGCGTGCGGCAGATGGTGGACGCGTTCAACATCCCGCGTCTTGAGATGGAAGGCTATGAGGCAGACGATATCCTGGGTAGCCTGGCGCGCAAGGAAGTCACCGAAGGTCTGGGAGTTAAGATCATCACCGGTGACCGCGACCTGCTGCAATTAGTCTCCGATCGCATCGCGGTCAGCCTGCCTGGGAAGGGTCTCTCTGACTCAAAAGATTATTTGCGTGAGGATGTCATCGAAGCGATGGGCGTTCCCCCGGAGCAGATTGTAGATCTCAAAGCGCTGGTCGGCGATAAATCTGATAATATCCCCGGAGTAGCCGGGGTAGGGGAAAAAACAGCGGTCTCACTCTTACAGGCATATCACAACCTGGATGGGATTTACGCTCACCTGGACGAGCTGCCGGCTGGAACACGTAAGAAGCTTGAGATCAGCCGTGATACTGCCTACCTCAGCCAGAAACTGGCGACCATTGTCCAGGATCTGGATGTCTCGATTGATTTGGAAAAGGCCAGGCCAGATAATTTTGATCCCCAGCAAGTGGAAGCTCTCTTTCGTGAGCTCGAATTTCGCGCCTTGTTAAACCGCCTGGATGTAGTCTTACAGTTATATGGCAAATCTGCTGCCCCCACGGCTGCACAAGCCAGCCAGCAATTATCCATGTTCCCGGAACAGAAACCCACGCAGGTCGCAGAAATCAAACCCCTCGAGGCAGGGTACATCTGCCAGACCAAACTGATATCGACGCCTGACGATCTTCAGGCGCTGGTTGAGCGGTTGGATCAGGCCGAAGTTATTTCATTTGATACCGAAACAACTTCCACCGATCCGTTGCGAGCCGAGCTGGTTGGGATTTCGTTGGCCGTCACTCCCGGTGAAGGATATTACATCCCGGTCGGGCACAGGGATGCGAACGCTGCACAGTTGCCTGTGGCGCAAGTCATCGAAGCATTGCGTCCGGCGTTTACTTCTCCCACTATCCCTAAAGCAGGTCACAATCTTAAATATGACTTCATTATGCTGGCGCGGCATGGGCTGCGGGCTAAGCCTATGACCTTTGACACCATGATCGCCGAGTGGGTTGTCCGGCCGGATTCACGCAATTTGGGCTTGAAAAACCTGGCCTGGGTGCGCCAGGATATTCGAATGACCAATATCGAGGAGCTGATCGGAAAAGGTAAAAACCAGATCAGCATGGCAGACGTGCCAGTCGAATTGGCAGCAGCTTATGCAGCCGCAGATGCGGAGGTTGTTTTACGCTTGATTCCAGAATTACGCGCTGAGCTGGAAGCCAGCCATGGCAAGGCGCTTTTCGATGATCTCGAGATGCCCCTGGTACCGGTGCTGGCGGATATGGAAATGGCCGGCGTTTCTTTGGACTCGGCTCTATTAGGGAAGATGTCCAAAGACCTTGAACAACGGATGTTAGCCCTCGAAGCGCAGGTATTCAATGCGGTTGGGGAGCGATTTAATCTTAATTCAACCCAGCAGCTCTCAGTAGCATTGTTTGACAAGCTGCGCATTTCTCCCCCCGACCGCACTGCCCGCACAGCCAGAGGGCATTACTCAACCGCTGCAGGAATCCTGGACACCCTGCGAGGCGCACATCCAGTTGTGGATTGGGTATTGGAATATCGCGAGCTTGCCAAACTAAAATCGACGTATGTCGATGCACTGCCGCTGCAGGTAAACCCTACCACCGGGCGAGTACATACTTCTTATAACCAGACTGGCTCGGTCACCGGGCGAATTGCTTCCTCCGAGCCGAATTTGCAGAATATCCCCATCCGGAGCGAGACCGGGCGGCTGGTGAGACAGGCTTTCATTTCTGCCCCTGGAAATGCCCTGGTCTCGGTGGATTACTCTCAGGTTGAGTTGCGGATTGTGGCTCACATGGCGGATGACCAGGCAATGCTGGATGCATTTCGCGCCGGACAGGATATCCACGCGACAACTGCGGCCGCAGTGTATGGGGTTCCTCTGGACCAGGTCACGAAAGATCAGCGCCGCAGGGCGAAGGGAATAAATTTCGGTTTGATTTACGGGATGAGCGCTTTTGGTCTGACCCGTGCAACCGACTTGACCCTGGCAGAATCAGAAAACTTTATGCAGGCATATTTCAAGCAATTCCCGGGCGTTAAACGCTATCTGGATCAGATCCGGCGCCAGGCGGCAGAACTGGGTTATGTGGAAACGCTGATGGGACGCCGGCGCTATTTTCCTGGATTGAAGAACCAGACCAACGTTGCACAGCGCAACCGGGAGGAACGTGAGGCGATTAATGCTCCCATTCAGGGAACTGCAGCCGATATCATGAAACTGGCCATGCTGCATGTACCAAGTGCGCTGAAAGACGCCGGTTTGAAGGGGCTGATGCTGCTGCAAGTGCATGATGAGCTGGTCCTTGAATGCCCGCAGGCTGAAATCAAAGAGACGATTTTTGTGGTGTGTTCTGTGATGGAAAATGCCTTTAAACTGAAGGTTCCGCTGGGCACTGAAGCCCGCTATGGTCCGAATTGGAGTGAGCTTACAAACGTAGCTGGGTAATCCTGTGGAGTTCGTGGATCTGGCATCGATATTGTAATAATTGAATAACGCGGCAGGAGAAATCAATGGCTGGAAATCAAGAGTTGTTTCAAAAGGCGATGAACGAGGGCCACTCAGCAGCCTGGGATCAATTATGGGATCGGGCGGCAGCGTTTTATCGCCAGGCTTTAGAGGAATTCCCGAACCATCCGAAAGCCCTGATCAATATGGGCCTGGCCTTATACGAGCTTCAGCAGTATGCTGAGGCTTTGCGTTATTATCAACATGCCGCCATTTCTTCCCAGGAGGATCCTCTCCCGATGGAAAAAGTCGCTCAACTCTTTGAGCGCCAGGGGAACATTGAACAGGCTGTCCAGTCGTATTTACGAGCTGCGGAGCTGAACCTGAAAAACCGAGATGTGCATCGCGCCATTGAAAATTGGTCACGAGTCTTGCTCTTAAATCCGGAAAATGTAACGGCTCACTCGCGCCTGGCTCTCGTCTACGAAAGACTGGGGGACGCGAACAAAGCGGCGACAGAATATCTGGCAGTTGCCAGCCTGTTCCAGAACAGCGGTGACATGGATAAAGCGGTTCGTTCGGTGAATAAAGCGCTCCAATTAGTCCCAAACCACGATGATGCGATCCAGGCTTTAGCCATGTTGCGCGATTTCAAGATGCTGCCCAGGCCTACCCGCCCGCGCGGGGGTACAGCACCCTTAAGAATGGCTGCAGTAAAGCAATTAGAGTCTCCGAAGCTGAGTGATCCGCAAGATAGTGACCTGGATCCCATCGGACAGGCCCGCCAAAAAGCATTAACCATGCTGGCAGGTTTTCTCTTTGAAAGCGGCGAGGACGAAGAATTACCCGGTCGTGGAGATGTCGGTGATATCATGCGGGGCAAGGGCCGCGGGGGAAAGCAAGCCCTTGACAGAACAAAGATCTTTCTCCACCTCAGCCAGGTTGTCGATCAGCAAACCAATAATCAAAATGCACAGGCAACAGTTGAGCTTGAACGGGCAATCGAAGCCGGTTTAGATCATCCAGCTGCCTACTACGATCTGGGTTATCTTTACCTGGAAGCCGGTAAGATGGAAAGCGCCTTACGTAATTTACAGGTTGCACTGAACCATCCAGATTTGTCCGTTGGTGCCCGGTTGATGATGGGAAACATTCTGTCCCAGCAGAACCGACCTGGGGATGCGGCTGTCGAATATCTCGAAGCCTTAAAATTGGCGGATTCTCAGGTGGTGATGGAGAGTCAGGCGGATACGCTGCGCCAGTTATATGATCCGCTGATTGAGAGCACCCGCCAGCATAACGACCCGGAGTTTTATACCCGGTTATGTGAGAATGTGCGTGAGTTGTTGATCCGCCCTGATTGGCGTGCACACCTCCGCCAGGCGCGAGCTCAAATGGGCAATCAGGAAGACGATTCCCCACCATTACCGCTGGCCGAAATTCTTACCGAGGCACGCAGCTCCCAGGTGGTTGAGTCTCTAGGGAATATCTATAAACTGGCGCGCAATGGAAATCTGAATTCGGCGATGGAAGAAGCTTTCTTTGCCTTATCGTATGCGCCGACATATTTGCCTTTGCATGCTTATATGGGCGAATTACTGCTCAAACAGGATTTACCCCAGGATGCTACGGCAAAATTGATGACAGTTGCTCGCACCTATACGATTCGAGGCGAACCGAACCGGGCAGCAGAGGTGTATCGACGGATTATTGAGTATGCTCCGATGGAGCTGAATGCCCGCAGCCGGCTGATCGAGCATCTGATTGCACAAAACGATCTCGAATCAGCCATCAAGGAGTATTTTGAGCTGGCAGATGTGTACTATAACCTGGCAGATCTGGATATGGCGCGGAAGACATACACCGAAGCCCTGCGCCTGGCGCAGCAAACTCGCATGGATTCCACCTTTCGGGTGCAAATCCTGCACCGTATGGCAGATATCGACCTGCAAAGCCTGGATTGGCGGCAAGCCCTGCGGATTTATGAGCAAATCCGCACCCAGCAGCCGGGTGACGAGCGGGCACGCTACAGCCTGGTGGAATTGAATTATCGCTTAGGGCAGGAGCAGTTAGCGCTCTCTGAATTAGATAATTACATTGGTTATCTATTGAATAGTAATCAACGGGACCAGGCGATAAGTTTCCTCAAAAATATGGCCGGAGAAAGCCCTCAAAGAATACCCCTGCGGCGGCGCCTGGCAGAACTCTACCGGCAGACTGGACGCCGAAGGGAAGCAATTGAGGAGATGGATGCAATCGGAGAAGCTTTGCTGCAAGCGGGTGATCGACAAGGCGCTATCAAAGTTCTGGAAGCTATCCTGGCTCTAAATCCCCCGAATGTGCTGGAATATCACAGTCTGTTGGATACGCTCAAGAGGTCATGAAGTTCAACGCCAGACGTGGAATGATGTAACCGTCTGCTGCTTCAGTGTATTCAGAGTTGAAGTGACCCATATTTTTGCCAGACCATATTCTTCAGATGAATAGCTGAAGACAAATTGTGTGATTCCGGCGGAATCGGTTTTTGGTAAAGTATGGGTTGTTACCTGGCCCCCCGGGGTGTTAAAAGTAAGATATACAGATGCTCCCGTGACCGGGTGCAGGTTTTGATCCTGGACACTTACATAGATCGTTTGCGAGCCTTCCTGCCCGGTAATAGCTTTTAATGGATAAGCGCGCACCTTCAGGCTGAGGATCACTCGCGGAGCATTGTTCTCTAGACGTGCTCCTAATCGTTCGAGGTTCTCATTGCGAATATAAAAATAGCGCCTGCCTAAATCCGATACCACAACCCGCTGGCCCGCAGGCATATCCGGACGCCATTCCAGGCGTGCTTTGTAGAAATATTGAACAATTCGTCC
>JAJZSS010000047.1 GCA_021849525.1 Chloroflexota bacterium | reverse complement strand
CTTTTTTGGCCAGATGAGCGGCCTGTTCCGGATCAACAGCAATTTCATCTTGCTGGCTGCTCTGGTGCTGCTGGTGATCGATTTCGCTGTGGTGCAAATGGGTGTGCGCCTCTTCCAGCGTGAGACCATCCTGACGCGTTGGAAATAAATGGTGATCGATAACACCATGGTGCTGATGGGCGTGCGCCTCTTCCAGCGTGAGACTATCTTAACGCGTTGGAAGTGAGCGATGATTGACATTCATAATGCTAACCGGCGCGTGCGCCTTTTTTAGCGCGAGACCATCCTGACGCGTTGGAAATAAAAATAAAATGAGGAAATAATATGAAAACAAAAATCATCACCACAAGGTTCCTGGCCATCTTTTGCCTGCTGGGAATCGTCTTCTCTGCGGCGTCGTGGGCTTCCGCCCAGGACGAAACACCCCTCCCCCTGAGCCTGCGCCGTAATTTTGGCTCCTCAACGGGTACCGGGGATATCCAGGGTAATTTCACCCTCAAAGCCAGGCCGGCCCAGGCGGTAGAAAAGGTGGTCTTTTATCTCGATGGTGAGGTAATGGGCGAAGTCACCGCTGAGCCGTATGATCTGCGCTTTGTGACCGATAATTACCCGGTCGGAGTCCACAGCCTCACCGCGAAAGGATTCACTGCCGCTGGGCAGGAATTGGATTCCAACGTGATCAGGGTTAACTTCCTGTCTGCCGAAGCCGCCCGCAAGTCCATGTTCACGATCCTGGGGTACCTCCTGGGAGCCATAATTCTGGCGACGCTGATCTCGTGGGCCATCCCAATGATCCTGGGCAGGAAAGCCAAAGCTGTGCCCCTGGGAGCGCCGCGTAACTATGGCATGTTGGGCGGAGCCATCTGCCCACGCTGCTTCCGGCCCTTCGCCCGTAGCCTTATCGGCGCCAACCTGGTGGTTGGACGGCTGGAACGCTGCCCGCACTGCGGGAAATGGAGCCTGGTCCACAGCGCCAGCCCTCAGGCACTGCGGGCGGCCGAGCTGGCTGAGATGGAGCAAACCGGGGAGGCTGTGGTCGCCCCCACCCAGAGCGAAGAAGAACGCCTGCGCAAGGACCTGGATGACTCGCGCTACCAGGACACTTAATGCTTGCGCCGGCAAACCTTCACAAGGAGAGAGTTGCCTCATGAAGCACTGGAAATCCGTTGTTCTGATCATCCTCATTCTGCTGCTCGCCAGCAGCGCCTGCACACCAAAGCCAACTCCGGAAGCTGTAGCTCATGGAACGAACGCGCCCGGCGACCTGGCGCTGCTGGAAACCAAGGTCGCTGCCACGCTGACCGCCCTGGCCCCGGTACTTCCTCCGAGGGGAGAAGCCCCTACTCAGGCTGTACAAGAGACTACCCGGGCTGTAGACCCAACTGAGGTCGCGGCGACACCCACCGCAGCCAGCCCTGCGGCAGTCATTGCTTATGCCAAAGATGGCGTGGTGTATCTGTGGAGCGCCGGCACATCCCGCCCGCTGACCTCCCCCGGCAGCGCGGTTTTTAATGTGCTGCTCTCAGACGATGGAAGCCGGGTTGCTTATACCCGCCAGGTGGACGATCTGCGCCAGGAGATCTGGGCGGTGCCCACAGACGGGATGGACGGCACGCTCCTGATGAGCAGCGCCGATTTCGCCGCCATCGACATGGAAGCGCTGGCGGTGCTGCCCAACCAGATCGGCTGGGTGCCTGGCAGCCACATCCTGGCATTCAACACCCACCAGGTCTTCGAAGGTCCCGGGATCTCGCCCTACGACGACCTTCACCTGATCGACGTTGACACTTTCGAGCGGCGCACGCCCTTCCTGGCGGGCGAAGGCGGCGATTTCTACTTCTCGCCGGATGGCGCCCAGGTGGCGTTCAGCACTCCCACCCGGGTAGACCTGGTCAACCTGGATGGCAGCAACCGCCGCTCAGCCGCGTTGAGCTTCGAGATGGTGCTCACCTTCAGCGAATATATGCTGTATCCCCCACTGGTCTGGGCAGCCGATTCCAGCAGCGTGTGGGCGGCAATCCCACCCCACGACGCCATGGCAGTCCCCGCCCAGCCCACCACGGTGTGGAGCATCCCAGCGGATGGCTCGCCGGCGGTGAAAACCTCAGAATTCAACGTTGCCCCGCTGCTGGGCTTCGAGCTGCCCATCTCACCCGACACGCAGCGGGTGGCCTACCTGGCAGAAATTGGCGCCGCGCCGGATACGCAGCTTGAGCTGCACCTGCGTA
This sequence comes from Chloroflexota bacterium, assembly GCA_021849525.1. Taxonomy (GTDB): domain Bacteria; phylum Chloroflexota; class Anaerolineae; order Anaerolineales; family UBA4823; genus JAJZSS01. Next base: position 6,009 of record JAJZSS010000047.1, on the reverse strand, counting down.
CCCTGGATGGCAGCACGGACGAGACCATCCACGCTGCGCCGTTTATGGACTTTCTCAGCTGGTCTCCAGATGGGCGGCAATATGCAGTCAATGTAGGCAATGAGCAGGCGCTGTACATCGGCACGGTCGGCGGCGGCTTTGCCCCTGCCCCCGGCGCCCCGCTGGGGGTCTCCTCGCTGGAATGGCTGGACGCGGAGCAGTATGTCTACCTCCAGACTGGCGCCAGCGGTTCCAGCCTGGCAGCCGGAATGCTTGACTCAGCTCCGCAGGTGATCGATACGCTCGCCGAGGGTTTTATCGCTTACAGCGTGCCCTAAAATCCACCCAAATAGACCGTACAGGTTTACACAGGCAGCTCGCGCCAGAATCAGAACTGAGAGCGCGAGCTGCCTGCTATTTTAGTTTTCAATTGAACCTGTATGGCCTGTATGAAGGAGTGAATCCAGCCGACTCACCTGACAGGGCGCGGCCTGTACAGGTATAATAGACTCAGTCTTCGATTTCCCCCTGGTCGTACCCGACCAGCATGAAAAGGTTCGTGGTGGGAGGAGTTATGCCAACCTTGTTTCAACATCGGATGGAATTCCATATTGCGCGCCAATCGCGGGATAAATACCAGTTTGACGAGGCACTGTTTGGCCTGACCGGCAATGTGATCTTCGCCAATTTCCACGCCGCCCGCCTGTTCGCCCAGAAGATGAACGCCCGCCGCGACCTGATCCGCTTCCCGGAGCAAGCCATGCAGGCCGGGCAGATCAATGCCATGGGCATGATCGATGAGATCATGCATATGGTGGTGAACCTCTACCGCCAGCAGCGCAACCCGGAAGTGATGGCGGATGCCCTGGCCTTCCTCAAAGAGCGGACCGGCGACGAAGAAGTGGCGCAGGCCCTGCTGCGCTTTGTAGAGCAATTCCCACCCCTGCTCGTCTACCAGCGCCAGGCCACTCCGCAGGAATACCTGGATGGGGTTTCGGTGACCGAAGATGGCAGGCAGGTGCCCAATCAGGAGCTGGCCCTGGAAGAGTTACTGATGCTGTGGCTGGCAAACGCCAACCCGGCTTTCTCCCCATTCCTGGAGCTGTTCGATGACCAGGACCTGGAAAAAACCACGGCTTACACCACCCTGATCAGCGGCTTGAAGGTCTTCTTCGACAGCCAGCCCACCTTCGGCCCAGAAGGCCAGAACCTGGTCGATATGCTGCGCAGCCCGGCGATCCAGGTGCCATACTCGCTGGAAGGCCAGCTCGAGTACATCCGCACCCGCTGGCTGGAATTCCTGGGGAGCTACCTGTACCGCCTGCTGAGCAGCCTGGACCTGATCAAAGAAGAAAACAAAATCATATTTCCCGGGGGCGGGCCTGGCCCCAGCCGGGTAATCGATTTTCGCGGCCAGGAAGGCGAAGCTGAAAACTTCAGTCCGGATAAGGAGTGGATGCCCAACCTGATCCTGCTCGCCAAAAACAGCTACGTCTGGTTGGACCAGCTTTCCAAAAAATACAAACGCGCCATCACCCGCCTGGACGAGATCCCCGACGAAGAGTTGGACAGCCTGAGCCGCTGGGGCTTCACCGGGCTGTGGCTGATCGGCCTGTGGGAACGCAGCAAGGCCTCCCAGCGGATCAAGATCATGCGCGGCAACCCCGACGCAGTTGCCTCGGCCTATTCGCTCTACTCCTACGACATCGCCTGGGACCTGGGCGGCGACGAAGCTTACCGCAACCTGCGCGACCGGGCCTGGAAGCGCGGCATCCGCCTGTCTTCCGATATGGTCCCCAACCATATGGGCATCGACTCGCGCTGGGTGATCGAACACCCGGACTGGTTCGTCAGCCTGCCCTACAGCCCCTTCCCTTCCTACAACTTCAACGGTGAGAATCTTTCGGGGCAGGACGGCGTGGGCATCTACCTGGAAGACCACTACTTCGACAACACCGACGCGGCGGTAGTCTTCAAGCGGGTGGACTTCAACAGCGGCGATACGCGCTACATCTACCACGGCAACGACGGCACCTCCATGCCCTGGAACGACACTGCCCAGCTCAACTACCTGTTGGCGGATGTGCGCGAGGCAGTGATCCATACTATCCTGCACGTGGCGCGCAAGTTCCCGGTGATCCGCTTCGACGCCGCCATGACCCTGGCGAAGCGCCACTACCAGCGCCTGTGGTTCCCCGAGCCGGGCAGCGGCGGGGATATCGCCTCGCGCGCCGATTACGGCATGACCAAAGACCAGTTCAATGCCGCCTTCCCCAACGAGTTCTGGCGGGAGGTGGTGGACCGGGTGGCGCAGGAAGTGCCCGACACCCTGCTGCTGGCCGAAGCCTTCTGGCTGATGGAAGGCTATTTCGTGCGTACCCTGGGCATGCACCGGGTGTACAACAGCGCCTTTATGAATATGCTGCGCGACGAGAAGAACGCCGAATACCGCATGGCGATCAAGAACACCCTCGAATTCGAGCCTGAGATCCTCAAGCGCTACGTCAACTTCATGAATAACCCTGACGAGCGTACGGCTGTAGAGCAGTACGGCAAGGGTGACAAATACTTCGGCATCTGCATCGTGATGGCGACCCTGCCGGGGCTGCCCATGTTCGGACACGGGCAGGTCGAGGGCTACACCGAGAAATACGGTATGGAGTTCCGCCGCGCCTACTGGGACGAGCACCCGGACGGCTACCTGGTGGAGCGTCACGAGCGGGAGGTCTTCCCGCTGCTGCGCAAGCGCTACCTGTTCGCCGGGGTGGAAAACTACCTGCTGTACGATTTCTACACTCCCGAGGGGCATGTGGACGAAAACGTGTACGCCTACTCCAACCGGGCGGGCGAGGAGCGCGGGCTGGTGGTGTACCACAACCGCTTCGGCGATACCCGCGGCTGGATCCGCACCTCGGCAGCCTACGTGGACAAGGGCAGCCGCGGCCTGGCCCAGAAGTCGATCGGCGAAGGGCTGGCGCTGCCCAACGACCCCGACCTGTACGTGGTCTTCCGCGACCCGATCCGCGGCCTGGAATATATCCGTAACAGCGACGAGATCCACACCAACGGCTTGTTCGTGGATTTGGCCGCCTACCAGTACCGGGTTTACCTCGATTTCCGGGTGATCCAGGATAACGCCTGGAAGCATTACGCCCAGCTAACCGCTTACCTGAACGGCGGCGGGGTGCCCAATATCGAAGAGGCCCTGCAGCAGATCTTCCTGCAGCCCGTCCACCGGGCTTACCGCGAGCTGATCAACGCCGGCTCGCTCAACTGGCTGCTGGCACACCACAGCGGGGCCGAGGCAAAGTACGACGCCACCCGCGCCCAGGCCTTCGCCGAAGCCGAAACCAAGCTGGGCGCACTGCTGGGTGAGATCCGCCATTATACGAACGCACCCGGGGATGTGGAAGCCCTGGCGGGCGAGATCCTGCAGGATCTCAAGAAGCTGCTGGCCCTGCCCGTCCTGGGAAAATCCAGCCTGGACGAGTTGAAGCCGGCGGTCAAGTACCTGTTGAAAGGAAAAGCCACCAGCCCGGCCCTGGCGGGCTACGAGCCGCCGGTATGGGGCGCTTTGCTGACCTGGGCGATCACCCGCAAGCTGGGCAAGCTGCTGGCCGCCACGCCAGAAGGCACCGCCGAGCAGAGCCGCTCCTGGATCGATGAATGGATGCTGAGCAAGATCATCCGCCAGGCGCTGCTGGATCTGGGCGCCGACGAAGGCCGGGCCGAGCATCTGACCGGCCTGGTGCGCCTGCTCACCGGGCAGCAGAACTGGTACGACCCGCAGACTGTGCCCGAGGGGCGAGCTTTTCAGAGCCTGCAAGGGCTGCTGCGGGATGGGTTGGTGCAGCGCTACATCGGCGAAAACCGCTACCAGGATACTTTGTGGTTTAACCAGGAGAGCTTCGAAGAGCTGCTGTGGTGGCTCTTCACGGTTGCGATGGTGGACCTGACGCCTGCCGCGGTGGAAACTGGCAGTAAAACCTCGCCCATGACGCAAGCGATCAGCGAGCTGTTTGCGATGATCGAAGCGCTGGCGAAGGCGGAAGCGGAATCGGGCTACCAGGTGGAGAAACTGCTGGCGGGGGTGGCGCTCCCGGTGAAGGAATAATCTCTCGCAGAGAGCGCAGGGGGCGCAGCGAAGAGCAAAGAATTAACATAGATGGACAGGATAAACCAGGATTTAAAAAATAAAATCCCAGGTTTTTATCCTGTCCATCCTGTTTATCCATGTAAATAAAAAGTCAGCCGGTAATTCAAACAAAATCTATACCTTGGCGCTCAGTCCGCAAAACCAACCCGCTCGCCGGACTGGGAGCAGGCGCGCTCCATGTGGCGCAGGAAGACCCGCTCGGCGGTCAGGCCGGAGCGCGCGCTGCGCACCAGAGCCAGGTCGCGCAGGGCCATCCCGCTCAGGTCGATCCCGGTGGCCTGCAGGGTGAGCAGGACCGCCTGGGCTGCGTACGCCACATTGTTGCGCGGCTCGATGCGATCGAAATCCTCAAAGAACCAGCCGCAGGAGGTGAACATGCGCTGGCGCTCGCGCTGCGCCTCCAGCAGCAGGTGCACCCGGCGGATTTGCTCGCCGGTCATGGCGCGACCGGCCATTTCTGAGATCAGCTGTTCGGCAGTCATCTCCCCCAGGATCACGTGAATGTAGCGGTTGCGCAGCTCCAACGGGTCGCCCACCAGCGGGCGGACGGTTTCTTTGTAGACCCCGTCCAGGTTCTCCGCCAGGCGCTCCAGCGCCAGGCGCAGGTTCGTCTTCCAGGCGGCGTCGCCGGGGGTGCAGCCGCAGGCGGTCTTCCAGCGCAGCACGCCGTGATGGCAGCTCCAGGAGGTCTCTTCGCGAATGGCAATGGACTGGCGGGGCGGGTGCTGCTGCAGCCATAAGGCCGGGTAGGTCTTGTGCAGGTCGAGCGGGGAGACGGCGCCGTCCATCAGGCGGGCCAGGAAGCGGTCGCGCAGGTGCTGGTGGTGGCCGTACAGCTCGCCGTCCGAGGCGGCCAGAATAAGCTGGGGCTCGCCGCGGCGGGTCTTTTCGGGGTTGAAATAGCTCAGCAGGACGTGGCGGGCAAAATCGTCGGCGTTGACCGTGGCACTGGGGTCGAAGCTGATGCGGGTGCTGAGGTCCTTCTGGTAGAAAAAGACCGTGAACTGGCGCCCGTTGGGCAGGTCCACCCGGTACGGCTCGGTAGGATCGACCTCCCCGCCGCTCGCTTGCCACGGGGCCAGGATGGTAAAGCGCAGCCCGGCCTGCTCCAGCACTTCCAGGGTCTCCAGGTCCACCGCCGTCTCCGGAAGCCACAGGCCCTGGGGATCGCGCCCGAAGCGGTGGCGGAACTCGGCGCAGCCCCAGATTACCTGGGTGACCTTATCGGCGCGCGAGCTTAGCGGCAGGATTGTGTGATTGTAACCCTGGGCAATGGCGTTGCCTATCCCGCTGCGGCGCAGGTTGGCTGAATCCTGGGCGACGATCTTCGCCACCGTCTGCGGGTCATGATGGGCCATCCACGCCAGCAGGGTGGGGCCGACATTGAAGCTGATCTGCTCGAAATTGTGCAGCTCGGCGTTGGGGCGGTAACACTCGGCGTGGATGCGCTCGTTCCAGTTCTGGAAAGGGGCAGCGCCGACCTCAATGGGAATACGACCCGTGATTGGATCCTCACGAGGCGGCTGGTAAAAATGGGCGTGAACGCTAAGAGATTGAGTTCCCATCCACCTGTCCGGGTAAAAGTTGGCAGAGCTTATTGTGCATCTTTCTCCCAGGATCTGCCAGTGACAATTATCCCAGAAAAATGGATAAAAGAAGCTTAACATTCATGACATTAATTTTTAATGTAAGGAGGATAACCCATGACGGTGCGCGCGGTCATGTTGCAGTTGGCGTCATAGGCGAGAGTGAACATGCTCCCGGCGGAGGTAGCCACCTTGCTGGTCGAGCCTAAATGGTCGCTGAGCAGCCAGTAGAATGTGCTGCCCTTCCGCATGGCGACGCGTGTACCGCCCGCCAGGTAGTACTTGGTG
>JAJZSS010000046.1 GCA_021849525.1 Chloroflexota bacterium | reverse complement strand
GCTGGGAAGCTGCAGGACTTGCTGCTCGGCGGACCGCCATAGGAGCGCGGTCGTGTGCCCGGCACTGGTGTAATATAGCTGTAAGGGCTGGGTCTGGAGCACTGCCAGGAAAGCAGTGATGAATGTGTTTGAGCGGTCGAGCTCTGGGTAGATCAGCTGGTTGATGCTCTGGAGTAACTCAGCGGGTCTCGCGTGATGATTGACCTCACTTTTCAAGGTAGCATGGATCATAGCAGCAAGCATGGCAGCGGGGATGCCCTTTCCGGCAACATCACCCACCATGATCACCCAGCGATCTTGCACACCCTGGATATCGTAAAAATCCCCGCTGATCAGGCGGGCTGGCAGCAGGCTGGCGGCAAATTCAAGCTCGGGGATTTCTGGCAAAATGGTGGGCAGAAAACTGGCCTGGATCTGGCTGGCTGCCTGACGGTCTTCAGCGAGACCATTCAGCAAGCTGGTTATTATTCTGAATTGAGATAGCGTGGACGGGTCTGTTTGGATGCAGGCGATGGAGATTTGTGAGGGAAGCTGCCCAACCCGACCAACCAGCCAGATCTGATCTTGCAGGGTGACGGTTGTGATGCGATCCGCGCTCTCTGGCGCCGAATCAAGCAGTGCAGCGGGCACCCGCGCGCTGACTGGCGCGCCGCTGCCCCAGTATAGCAACTCGTGTCCTGTCAGATCGCGCCAGAGGGCGCAAACCTGTGCCAATATATCGGACATACGATCGACCATCGGTTTTACTTTACTCGAAAGTCCTTAAAAAGGCAATCAGGGGTTGGTCACCAGGGGCGCAGATTGCGGACCGAGCGATAGCCTTCCCCGGTAGCCAGGTAGTGCTGCAGGTCGCTGGCAGCGTGTGGTTCCAGGTATGGCTGCAAGGGCTGGGGGACCTGTGGGAATTTCTTCAAGGCAGCCTTGACCTGCTCATCCCAGTAAGGGTGCAGGCGACCAAAATCCTGGCGGGTGAATTTTTTACGGCAGTCGGGAAAATGGCAGACCAGATCCATTTCTTCATCGAAGCTGAACTGAGCATAATCGTTGGTAATCTCGTCTCCCGGCTGCAGATCGCGCACAGCGATATCAAAGCCGTAACCGGTGCTGACTGCGCTGGCATGGCAGCAGTGGTTTACGTATTTGCCAATATCCCAGCAAATGATGTAATTCCCGTCAGAGTTTGTATAGGCATATTTCAGGATCAAATCACGATAGGCCGGGTCTGCGAGTAAGGGGCTGGAGGGTGAAATAGCGATATCCAGACTGCAGCGGGCATAAATGATCGTGCCAGCCGGAATAAATTGGGTGGCGAATACGCCATAGCCCACCTCAGGGTTGACGAACTTGAGCTCGGTGTTGGGGTGCTGCATGCCTGGCAGGCTCCTTATGGGTGTGGTTTGGCAGGTAAACTATCTCGATGATTGTCGATGAGCGGGTATGTATCGCCGAAAAGCAGGCTGCGCACTTCATTTCCGCTAAGAAAGTCGTGGGGGAAGCCCAGCTGGATGGGACTGAGGGCATCGAGAGTGTGGATTTGATCGGGGGTGAGCGTCACTTCCAATGCACCAAGGTTTTCCTGTAGCTGTTCCAGGCGGCGCGCCCCCAGGATAGGGATGATGGGGGCTCCGCGCCAGGGACGCTGGCGCACCCAAGCAATCGCCACCTGGGAGGGGGTGCAGCCTATCTCGCCGGCCAGAGCGGCGATTTGATCCCCAAGCTGCATGCGGCGTTCGGAGGTACCGGTGTAGCGGGTAATGGCGTCCGGCTGGCGGTATTTGCCGGTGAGGACTCCGCCGCCCAGGATGCCCCAGGCCGTTACAGCCAGCTCATCGGCGCGGGCCATCGGTAGCAGGTCGCGCTCAGGAGAGCGATCTGCCAGGCTGTAGGGGAGCTGGGCAGCGACAAAGCGGGACCAGCCGCGCAGCTCGGCAAGCATATTTGCTTTGGCAACAATCCAGGCTGGCGTATCGGAGACCCCAATGTATAAAACCTTACCCGAGCGCACCAGATCATCCAGGGCGCGCATAATTTCTTCGATCGGGGTCGTGCCGTCCCAGGCGTGCAAATAATAAAGATCGATATAGTCGGTTTGTAGATTGCGCAGGCTGGTTTCGACGGCCCGGTGCAGGTTCTTGCGGGCGTTGCCGCCGGCGTTGGGGTCCAGGCGATCGGCATTGCCATCGCGCAGTGAGTACTTGGTGGCGACGACGTAGCGCTGGCGATTGGTAGAAATAAAATCGCCCACAAATTTTTCACTGGTTCCGTTGGTGTAATTGACCGAGGTATCGATGAAATTACCACCGGCTTCGCTAAAGGCGTCGAACATCTTCTGGCACTCGGCGCGGGGAGCACCCCACCCCCAATCTTCGCCGAAAGTCATGGTACCCAGAGCCAGCTCGGAAACGCGCAGACCGCTGCGGCCCAATAATTTATAACGCACGTTTACCTCCTCAGATCAAGACCAATCTATAATTATTATTCGTGGGCGGATTCCGGATCATTCGAAGGACTGAGCTTCGGCAGGAGGGTAACCGTCAGCGGGTCGCCCAGCTGGGCGCCCAAAGCTTGAGCAGCGCTGCCGTTGACCAGAGAGATGATCAGGCTGCCGGTGGAGCCGATCAAAGCCATCAGCGAGCCGGGCGGCAGCTCTCCGAAGGTGTGGTAAAGCCCCGGAATCTCGACGTCGTTCAGCTGGATGGACAGGCGAGTATGCCCGGCAAGATCGGTATGGCGGAGATTGGTGGATAGATTACCGAAATGGTCGATATGGATGATCTCGCCCTGGTAGCCGTCTGGAAGCTGCTGCGGCCGCGACATAGGCAGGCGAACCAGGTCGGTTATCTGGCTGCCCAGGGCCAGTAAGGGTGTGCCCGAGGCTAAATGACCGCCTGCCGGGGCGAAAATATCCCGTCCATGGAAAACGTGGCTGACATCAGGCAGCCAGAACTGGGGCCGGTTCAGGTGGATGAACTCGGTGTAAAGATTCTGTTGTTCGGCATTTTCCAGTAAAGGGGTGAGAAAGCCATTGTCCGGGCCAACGAAGAGCTGCTCGCCAATCCGTCCGGCGATGGGACGGCGTGGGGTTCCCACTCCGGGATCGACCACTACAATATGGACTGAATCTTGTGGGAAGTAGGGTGCTGAGCGAGATAAGATCAGGGCTGCTTCGGCAATATTCTGGGGGCTGATCTGGTGGCTGAGATCAGCAATATGGGCGCGTGGGGCCAGTTTCCAGATGATGCCCTTCATCACACCAACATTACCATCTTTCAATCCAAAGTCCGTGGTCAGTGTGACGATGCTCACAGTTGCCTCCTGGTCCGGGAATGACAATCCTATGGGTTTGCGTGTTTCGCAATATAGCACGGGGAGGACTGCCCGTCAAGCGGATAGTGGCAGCGCCGGGAGAGTGAGGCGAAACGCTCTTAAATAGCCCGTCAAGCGGATGGTGGCAGCCGAGGAAGGTGAGTGCCGCATGAAGCTCACGGAAAGCCAGTCGGGCGTGTGTTACAATTCTTAAACCTTAATCTTGCGCAACCTTTTGGTCCCGGATGCATCCAATGAGTGACGAAAATATCCTTACTGAAGACGGCTTTTCACTGACTGCTCTTCAGGCCGGCGATAAAGTGGAGTTTGCCCGCCTGGTGGATGCTTATTACCAGGTTATTTACCGCCTGGCAGTAAAGATTTTAGGCAATCCTCAGGATGCTGAAGACATCTTGCAAGAGACGTTTATCAAGGCCTTTCGATATTTGCCTGATTTCAACGGGCGCTCCCGCCTCTCAACCTGGCTTTACAGGATAGCCACCAATGAAGCCCTTATGCTGATCCGGCGGCGGAAACCGGATGCGATCTCGATCGACGAACCCCGAAATGGGGATGAGCAGGACCAGGAGCCGTTACAGATTGTCGATTGGTGCTGTATGCCTGAGCAGGAGATGCTCTCGAGTGAATCCCGGGAGTATCTGGACCAGGCGATTGAGAGCCTCCCGACCAGCTTGCGGGTGGTGTTCGTCCTGAGGGATATCGAGGGCTTATCTACCCTGGAGACTGGAGAGGTGCTCAATCTCAGTGAAACCGCCGTAAAAACCCGCCTGTCACGGGCGCGGCTGCGCTTGAGAGAAGAGCTGACGCGGTATTATGGAGATCGAATGGGGCGCAAGCCCGTGGCCAATGAAGGAGGCCGCTGATGGCCCATGAAAATTGTAAGCATCTGTTAGGTTCGCTTTCCGAGTATATTGATGGTGCGCTGGGCGATGAGATTTGCGCTGAGATCGAGAAACACCTGGCGGGTTGCGAAAACTGCCGGGTGGTGATCGACTCCTTGAAAAAAACAGTATATCTGTACCATGTCACATCGGAAGACCCCCAGGTCCCGGATGGTGTGCGCAACCGCTTGATGCAGCGCCTGGATTTGAAGGATCTCATTGATAAATAACACGGATGATCAATTGGAAGACACCGAGTTGCAGTGCAGAAGCTGCAACTCTTTTTTTATGTAACCTTTTGAGCCGGGCTGCATCTCAAGGGGGTGGAAAGCAGGCTGATTGTGCAGTTTGGAGCATTAAACGAGAGCCTTCAGGGAACTACCAGGGAATCTGTAGAACCTGAACCAGTTGTCCGGGAGCCCAGGCGAGGGGATATTTGCCCGGTATGTGGGCAAGGCAGGTTGGATTATGACGGGCTGCTCAATTTAGCCTGTTCAGAATGTGGTTATGCACTGGGTGGTTGTTTCACCTGATAATTTTATCAAGCGTCTCGGTGAGGCGCGATCTGGAGTAGATGGATGGCAGAAAAACTATTAAATGATCAAGTCGTTGGGCAAATTCAAGATGTTTTTGCAAACTTAAAGGAACCTGTCCAGGTACTTTTTTTTGGCCAGGAGAAGAACTGCCCGTATTGTGAAGATACGCGCCAGTTAGTGGAAGAAGTGACGGAAATCTCGGACAAATTACACCTTACGGTGTACGATATCGATCGTGACAGCGAGATCGCAGAACGCTATCATGTGGACAAAGCGCCTGGGATCGTCCTTGCTGGCAGGGATGGCGACCAGGTGCTGGATTACGGGATCCGCTATGCGGGCATCCCCTCAGGCCACGAATTTGGTTCGTTGATCCACGACCTGGTGAATGTCTCGCGCCGCGATTCGGGCCTTAGCGAAGAGACACGCCAGTTCCTGAAAACGCTGGAAAAGCCGGTGTTATTGCAGGTGTTTGTCACACCCACCTGACCTTACTGCCCGCAAGCCGTGTTGCTTGCGCATCAGATGGCGATGGAAAGCCCGCTGGTCGAAGCGGAAATGGTGGAAGCCATGGAATTTCCGGAACTGTCAAACCGGCACCAGGTCAGCGGTGTACCCCAGACAACCATCAATGATGGAGCCGGGACAGTGGTGGGGGCAGCGCCCGAAGGACAACTGCTGGCAGAAATCGTGCGTGCGTTGGAGGCTGTCAAAGCCTGAACCGCTATTTGATTGGTGTTGACTTTGGGTTGCGTGTTTTACCGGTAAAATCGTAGAGCCCAGGAGATTAAAATGCCTGGGCTCTACGGGTTTTGAAATGGAGCTGGCATGCGCAAAAGACCTGCTAAAAAAACAGTTCGAAAACACAACCAGAGCAGCTTGCCGCTGGTCCTGATTGGAATGGGTTTGATCATTTTTGGTGTGGCGGCAGCATTTCTGATATTTGACCGGGACCCATCCCAAAACGCCCAGGCGCAATCGGCCAGTGTCGTGCCGCAGAAAGTGGATTATCCGGCACCCGAACTGCAGCTGGTCGATATCTCCGGGCTGGCTGTGGATTTAAAGGATTATCACGGTCAGGTGGTGCTGTTAAATAATTGGGCGACCTGGTGCCCTCCCTGCCGCGCCGAAATGCCAGTTTTGCAGGCTTATCATACCGCTTACCAGGATCAGGGTTTTACGGTGGTGGCGGTGGAGGCTGGCGAGCCGGCTGAGCAGGTGCAGCAGTTCGTTGATAAAGCTGGCCTGACTTTCCCGGTGTGGGTCGATCCAACCCAGCTGGCGCTGGCAGCGTTTCGCAATATGGCTCTGCCGAATTCGTATGTCATTGATCGGGAGGGTCAGGTGCGCCTGGCATGGAGCGGAGCGATCAGCATGGACGCCTTAGAGAAATATGTCACACCGCTGGTGGAGGAATAACGATGGATGCAAAAGTAACCTGGAAAGAACGAATGACTTTCAGTGGGACGTGTGATTCGGGGTTTGAACTGCCGCTGGGGACGTACCCGGAGCTGGGTGGGGATGATGACGGCTTTCGCCCCATGGAGCTGCTGGCAATTGGTCTGGCAGGCTGCACGGCGATGGATGTGATTTCGATTTTACAGAAAAAGCGCCAGGATGTCCGCGAGTTTGAGGTGGGTGTGAAAGCGAAACGCACCAGCGAGCACCCGAAAGTCTTTACCCAGGCATTGATTACGTACACGGTCACCGGGCAGGAGGTGGACGAAGCGGCCGTGCTGCGGGCAATCGAGCTTTCGGTAACCCGCTACTGCCCGGCAAATGCCATGTTCTCAAAAGTGATGCCGATTGATTTAGCTTATGAAATTTATGAGGCAGATGTGAATGGCGAGCGGCAGCTGGTCAAAAGTGGGGTGTACCAGCCCAAAGAGGCAGCCCAAGGCAGCCCCGATGGTAACTCACCGGAAAAGGCGAGACTAAGCTGAGAGCGGTTTTCCGGGCAGGCTGAGGTTTCCGGAGACTGTTTCGGCTTGAATCGTGGAACTGGCGCTGCCCACTTCGACGAAACGCTGCCCGCCGCGCACACCTGTGTGGGCCGGGGTTCCGGCGGTCAACAATTTCCCGCTGATGCTGCGTAATTCAGCCCGGTAGCCACTGCCTTCCGGAAGAACCAGAGTCACATCCCCGGAAATCGTTTTAAAACGATATACTCCCGCGCCCTGGACGGTTTCAACATGGATACCCCCGCTGACGGAGGTCGCCTTCAAGGTTGGGAAATCACCCTGGGCCAGACGAATCTGGCCGGAGGTCGTCTCGAAAAGACCTTTGCCAGACAGGCGCTCACCCTGTACATCCCCGGAGACGTTGCTGACCTCGATCGGGCCTTCCAGATCCTTCAGAAGGATTTCACCGCTGACCGATTTCAACCGGAATTCGCCTTGCAGGCCGCTGATCTCCTGGCGGCAGGTGATGCAAGAGAGCGTGGCAGAAGTCAATCTGGGGACGCGGACGAGATATTCGACGCGGCAAGGCTTGTGAAATCCAGTGTGATCAAGGGTCTCGTGTTCTGTGATCACTACCACGTGACCATCGGGGTCCTGGCGCATAACAATCCGGGTCTGTTCAGCATCGCCGGTATCCAGGTACTTGGTCGCGGATACTGCGATGGCGGCAGGCGCGCCCTGCACAGCGGGGTCGCCGGCTAAAACGACCACCCGGCCGCGGAGATTGCTCAGCGAAAGCTGGGCGGGCGTATTTACACTGAAAGTCTGTTCGATCGTTTCGGTATTCATGGCCTGATTATTCGATATAAATCTCGACGTGTTCACCGTCTTCCTCGTCGACCACATCGATAATTTTTCCTTCGGCACCTTCGTTGATGGCATCCACCAGCTGGTCAAAAGCAATGTCGGGGGCATACTGCGAGGCAATGTTCAGACCGGCGTCTACAAGGCCGAGAGGTAGATTAACGGTTGCTTTAGCGCGCCCGGTGACCATATCCGTGACCCGGATGCGCAGCCAGCGCGCCCCACCGGGAGCACGCGGCGCCGGCTTGCGCGCCTGGGTTTTGCGGCTCTCGCTCAGGGCGCTTAAGAGCTTGGCGCCTTCTTCGGCAGTGATTTTACCTTCATCGATCATTTTTAAAATTTTAAAACGTTCTTCATTGGTTGCCATAATTCGTCTCCGTTACTCGCACAGCCATGTATGGACCGCACCAGTTGATTTGCTGCTGGATAGATTAGCCGATATAGATTTCTACTTTTTTGCCACCCTTATCATCTTCTACCTGGACATAGAAGGGATTCTCAGGCGTGGCGCTACGGCTTAATGAGGATAACATTTCATCGAAATCAATATCGGGCATATTGGGAATCCGCCCTCTGAGAAAGCGCAACAGCCTGGCAGCGATGCCTAGGGGCAGAGGAAAGCCAAATTGGATCACCCGCGGCCATTCGCTGCCGGGCTGTTCTACGCGCAGGTAGAGCCAGCGTGCAGTCCGGCTTTGCACTGCCAGGATGATGAGCAGCAAACCAAAAATAAATGGCACGCTGGCGCAGGCAAACCAGAAGCCGATTCCCTGAGCCTGGTTGGCCCAGTACATCAGCAGGCCGGCGATCACGGTGACGCCTACCCCGATCCAG
>JAJZSS010000045.1 GCA_021849525.1 Chloroflexota bacterium | reverse complement strand
CGGCGTTTAACCCAGCATGTTTTCCGAACACCAGCAGATCAAGTAGTGAGTTTGTACCCAGGCGATTTGCCCCATGCACCGAGACACAGGCCACCTCTCCTGCTGCATACATACCAGGCAAAACCTTATTATTCTCATCGATCACAACCTGCCCATACTTATTGGTTGGGATGCCCCCCATGGCATAATGTGCAGTCGGCTGGACTGGCATCGGCTGGCTGATTGGATCAACGCCCAGATAAGTGCGGGCAAAATCAATAATATCCGGCAGCTTGGAAAGAATCTCTTCGCCAGTCACCGAATAAGGCGAGCCATCCACACGCTTGCGCCCATCCAGTGAAGCGTACTTGTTGACCGTTTCTGGGCGCACATCCAGATAAAGGTAACGTTTACCGCCAATTCCCCGCCCGGCCTGCATCTCCAGATACATTGCCCGGCTGATTACATCGCGCGAAGCCAGGTCCTTTACATTAGGTGCATAGTTCGGCATGAAGCGCTCGCCCTTATCATTGACCAGCACGCCGCCTTCGCCCCGCACGCCCTCGGTGATTAGAATACCCAGGCGGTAGATGCCCGTTGGATGAAATTGGAAAAATTCCATATCCTGCGCCGGGATTCCCCGCCGTAATGTGATTGCGACTCCGTCTCCGGTGTAGGCATAAGCATTCGAAGTGATCTCCCAGATACGCCCATGCCCACCCGTAGCAAAAATCACTGCCTTGGCATGGAAGGTGTGATATTCGCCAGTTGCCAGCTCAACGGCCACCACGCCGGCTGCCACACCATTGCTGATCAAAACATCGACGACATGGTATTCGTCATAGAAATTTACTTTATTTTTTATGCACTGCTGGTACAGGGTCTGGAGAATCATGTGCCCTGTACGATCGGCAGCGTAGCAAGCTCGCTGAACCGGCTTGCCAGTCACATTGTTGGTGTGCCCACCGAATGGTCGCTGGGCGATCGTACCATCCGGATTGCGCGAAAATGGCAGACCCATATGCTCCAGTTCATACACAGCGGGAACCGCCTCGTTGCACATGAACTCGATAGCATCCTGGTCACCCAGATAGTCGCTGCCTTTCACTGTGTCATAGGTATGCCAATCGGGATGATCTTCTTCTGTGTTCCCCAGTGCAGCACCCACACCACCCTGGGCAGCGCCGGTATGAGAACGGGTCGGATACAGCTTGCTCAATACCGCGGTTTTAGCTGTCCGCGAAGCGTAGAGGGCAGCCATCAAGCCTGCTCCTCCGGCTCCTACCACGATCACATCGAATTGATGCTTATTCATGCAGATTCTCCTTGAACCTCCTTGGGGTTGGCCGAGTTAATATGCTTAAGAGGCCAGGATGACATAGACCGCGACGATCATGACAAAGATCCACAGCAAAAATATGAGCCCGCGCAAAAGCGGTCGCCAAAAAGACTGACCGGTAAAATCCTCCACCACGACTCTTAATCCATTGAAGCCATGAGTGACTCCAAAAAATACAATGAGCATTTGCATCACTTGCCAGAAAGCATTGACCCAATTGGGTTCCAGATCGGGAATATTGGTACTGGTTACATGATTGGGATTAGGGAAAAATGTCCAGCGAAGGAGTGCACCAATATCCATCTGAGTGCGTGCCCCATAAATAAAGGCTGCCACCAGTCCAATCATTGCCAAAATGATGAGAGCCAGACCCGAGATCCGGGTGAAAATCCACATTAAATATTCGAAATTTAATCCGGGTTGAACAACTTTGCCTCGCATCGCTTATCCTCCTGGCTTAACCGCCGGCAAGTCCATATTGAATAATTAAAAATACAGCCAGGCCATAGAGTGGAATAAATACTGCCCACTCGATCCAGATCGCTTCACGCTGGTATTGGAGCAATTCTGGGCGAAAATCCAGGATGACAATTCTCAGCCCGTTTAGCGCGTGGAAAAGGACAATAAATACAACCAGGATCTGGAACCAGAAGGATTCGTATACTGTATTTACCGCAATCGCCCAATCGCTGCCAAATTGCTGGGTAAAAAAAGATGCCAGAACATGCAGACCAACGAATAAGATAATTCCCAGGCCTGAGATGCGATGCAGCAGCCAGACCAGCATTGGCCCGCCGCCGCGATACTTTAAGCCGGTTGTTATCCCAACCTTGCGCTCCAAACCCATGGTTTGCCTCCTCATATACAGAAATATTCGACGTGAAATTTGGCGGACCTTTTAAGACTGCTAAAATCAGTTACAATACCAATAATTGGTCGTACTTTACTCATAAGTATATCGCGGCTGAAACTCAGTCAACCCTATAATTCTACATGATTCCTTTCAGGAAATAGAATTAAAATTGATCTGTTTACGGTCTTTCGACAATCCATCCTTACCAAACAGTCCCTTATCATCTAAAATAGGATGAGTCGACAATCGCCGGTGAAATATCTACGGCGATTACAATGATCAAAAATTTTCATAGCTTTACAGATTGAAATCAGAGGAGGTCTGTGTGGCAAAATCGCACGAGCTGCATCGGAGTGACTTCGTCAAGTCTGTAGTCGCAGTCTTAGGCACGATTATCGGTGGGTTTATTGCTATACCCGGGATTGGTTACCTGATCTCGCCCAGCTTAAAGTTTGAGGCGAGCGAGGCATGGATTCCCCTCGGCCCACTTGAAAATTACCCTGATGGCACTCCCACCCTGTTTAATTTTACGCGCACAAAAATTAATGGCTGGGAAAAGACCGTCAATAGCTATGGAGTTTATGTTGTCAACCATGGTGGAAATCAGGTAACTGTGTTCAGTAATATGTGCACTCATCTAAGCTGCCGGGTCAACTGGCAAGAGGATGGGCAGATTTACCATTGTCCCTGCCACGATGGGAAATTCAGTCCTACGGGTGAAGTTACAGGTGGTCCTCCACCAAAGCCCTTGAATGTTTATGAAACCAAGATCGAAGACGGCGTTCTCTCCATCCACTTCGTTGAGGGTTAAACATGGAAAAACTATACACCTGGCTGGATGAACGTTTAGGTTTAAAAACAATTTACGATGTCGTCCTGGATCGTAAAGTTCCTAAAGTCAACTGGTTTTACACGCTGGGAAGCGCAAGCCTCTTCTTGTTTGTTATCCAGGCAGTGACGGGGATATTTCTGACCGTCTACTATGTGCCATCTCCCGATCACGCCTATGACAGTATCCAATTCATCATGAATGGCGTCGCCTTTGGCTGGCTCATTCGAGGTATCCATCACTGGGGTGCGACACTGATGGTGTTGGTCGTATTCTTTCATATGCTGAGGACATTCTACTTTGCCTCCTATAAGTACCCGCGTGAGCTCACCTGGTTGACTGGCGTGCTTTTATTATTCTTGACTTTAGGAATGGGTTTTACAGGTTATTTGCTGCCCTGGAATCAGCGTGCTTATTGGGCGACTACAGTCGGAACTGAAATTCCCGGTACTGTGCCAATCATCGGCCCCTGGATCACCAGCTTCCTGCGGGGAGGACCAGACCTGAGCGCGGTGACCCTGGCGCGGTTCTTCTCTCTCCATATCTGGTGGTTACCTGCCGGGATTGTCTTGTTGATCAGTGTCCATATGTATCTGATCATCCGGCTTGGGATCAGCTCTCTACCCAAAAAAGATGATTAATCGCCAGGAGCACATCCATGAATGAAGATTACAAACAAACCTATCACGAAAAATATGCCAGAGAGAAACAGCACGGGGTTAAATTCTTCCCGGATATTATCTTCAAAGATATGCTCGTCTCTTTTGGGATTTTTGTACTGCTGGTCGGGTTGGCAATTTTCGTCGGAGTAGCCAACGAACCCCCGGCTGATCCATCCGATTCGGCTTATATCCCCCGCCCAGAATGGTATTTCCTGTTCCTGTTCGAAATGCTGAAATACTTTCCCGGGCAGATCGAATGGATCGGTACCGCGATCATCCCCGGCGCAGCAGTCGTGGCGCTCTTTTTGTTGCCCTTTTTCGACAAAAACCGGTCACGCCACTGGTCCAAGCGGAAATTCGCCATCGGTTTTATGAGCCTGGCAGTGTTGAGTATGGTGGTGTTGACCATCATGGCGGTTGCAACAACCCCACCTCAAGAAGAAGTAGCGCTGGCCTCCACCCTCAGCGAGCAGATCACTCTGGGGCAGGATGTTTATTCCGTCCAGTGTGTTGAATGTCATGGCGCAGAGGGAGAAGGCGGCGAGATCATCGGAGTGGAAGGACTGGAAGGGGTAGTATTAGATCCGATCAATCATTCGGATATTATGTACACCTACACCGATGATACTTTATATAATATTGTCGAATATGGTCAGCCTGCACTCGGTATGCCACCACTCGGTCTGGCTTATGGTGGAGAGCTGTCCCGGGGAGATATCACGGCGTTAGTCAACTTTATGCGCTACACCTGGGATGATCGCGCCGAGTTACCTGCAGAGGCCGTAGCTGCCTCAGCGATCCCCGAGCTCAAGCCGGGTGAGGTGCCTTCTTATGAGGTCCATATCGCGACATTATCCAAACGCTACTGTGTCTCATGCCACCGGCCCAACAAAGAGAACAATAATTATCTCATGCAAAGCTACGAAGAGATCATGACCAGCGGCGATAACGCGCCCAATCTCATCGCCGGTGATCTTGGCAGCAACCTGATCCGCATGTTACACCGTGAGGAGATCGAAGCCGGCGGTCCCATGCCCCCGACCAAAGAGCTCAAACCGGAGTATATCGAAATCTGGGAGCGCTGGGTGATGGGTGGCATGCCCAATACTGCCGCGGAGGCGGCTGCCGTCAGTACAACCACAACTGAATCCGCCCCTACCGCGCCAGCAGCCTCTCAAACACCCTGATCACTAAACTCTCTGGCCTGCTTCGACAACACTTCTAGTCTATATAGCAAATCCGGGCTGTCTGATTTTTCAGACAGCCCGGATTTTTTGACTCGCTTCCAAAAATTAATTGTTCATCTGGTGGATGATCGCATCGCCAAATTCTGAGGTCTTGAGCAGTGTCGCACCCTCCATCAGGCGATGGAAATCATAGGTCACTGTTTTCGCTTGAATTGCTTTCTCAATCCCAATGATGATCTGGTCAGCAGCTTCGTCCCAGCCCATGTAACGAAGCATCATCTCCCCAGAAAGAATCACCGATCCCGGATTAACGAGATTCTTATCGGCATATTTGGGAGCGGTTCCATGGGTAGCCTCAAAAACCGCATGCCCGGTCACATAATTAATATTTCCGCCGGGAGCAATCCCAATCCCACCCACCTGGGCTGCCAGTGCATCTGAAAGATAATCCCCATTCAGGTTCGTCGTTGCCAGCACATCAAATTCGCGTGCTCGGGTGATTGTTTGCTGGAAAACGATATCCGCGATCACATCTTTGATCAGGAGACGCCCCATTTTAAGGGCTGCATCCTGTTCCATATTCGCAGCTTCTTCACCCAGGCTGGCTTTCGTCCGTTCCCACTGCGACCAAGTATACACTCGGTCGCCAAACTCACTTTCAGCCAGTTCGTACCCCCAATTTCGGAAAGCGCCTTCGGTATATTTCATGATATTACCCTTGTGAACCAGGGTTACACTCTTCCGCTGGTTTTCCAGGGCCCATTGAATCGCAGCGCGCACCAGGCGTTGGGTGCCCTCTTTAGAAACCGGCTTGACTCCCAACCCTACCGTCTGAGGGAAACGAATTTTTGTGTATTCCCCGGGGAATTGATCTCGCAATAAACCAAGAAATTGTTCATTTTCTGGCGTCCCCAGCTCAAACTCAATGCCGGCGTAAATATCTTCCGTGTTTTCACGAAATACCACCATATCCACATCTTCGGGGCGTTTGACCGGGGAAGGTACTCCGGCAAAATATCGCACCGGACGCTGGCAAACGTATAAATCCAGGGCTTTACGGAGAGCAACATTCAAGGAGCGAATCCCACCGCCAATCGGCGTGGTAAGCGGACCTTTAATCCCTACCAGGAATTCTTGAAATGCCTCGATTGTCTCGTCTGGAAGCCAGGACCCAAATCGGGTAAAAGCCTTCTCACCGGCATAAACTTCCATCCAGGAAATTTTCCGCCTACCAGCATAGGCTTTCTGAACCGCTGCATCCAAGACCCGCGCAGAAGCCCGCCAAATATCTCTCCCGGTTCCATCGCCTTCCACAAATGGCAGGATCGGATTATCCGGTACCTGTAAATTCCCATTTTGGATTGTAATCTTGTCCCCACCCTCTGGAACCTGGATTTTCTGGTAACTCATCGGTATTTCTCCCTGTATTAAAATTTGGTGTAATCGGATAGATTATAGCAAAGAGAAGCCGCCTGACAATAGCAATTTTCAGCTTGTCAGCAAAGCCATTCAGGACTATACTCAAAATATCTGGCGAGCCGCAATCAGGTTTCACTTTTCGCCAGGGCAGGAAGAAAACGATGCAGTTAAAACGTTCTCTGGTCGTGAACTCAGTTATTGTCCGGGATACCCTCCGTCTGGTATTTCCCCGACATACGGGCGCGCCTGAACGCAGTGCTATTGAATTGGAGGTCCTGGCCTAAGGTCATCCCGGACGCGTTTTCCCGCTTCCCGTTACCCGGCGCAGGTCTCCATACTTGCCAATGGGCGGGAAGTTTTGTTTTAAACCATTCTCGAATATTGAAAGGAACCTGTTGGTTAGAACATCATGGACGAAGATCACTTATCTCAAGACGAAGACCCTCTGAGTAGTTCGAAAAAACCACCCTGATAATCTCATATTGTGAGCAGTTGCCCACAGGCACGGCAAGCCTGATCGACTTGCCTGAAAGGAGTCAGACGATGATCACGATTTACGCCAAGACCGACCAGGGGTTAGTCAACCTGAATGAGCCGCAAACCGGCTGCTGGATCAATATAATGAATCCAACTGCCCAGGAAATTGAAAGTGTTACCAACCTGGGAATCCCCTCCGACTATATTACCTATCCATTGGACCTTGACGAACGCGCCCGGTCCGAGCGCGAGAACGGCGAGCTGCTGATCATCTTGCGCGTACCTGTCTTTCAGGGGCATGGCTCCGATGTTCCCTATACCACAGTTCCTTTAGGTATTATCCTGACCAAGAATTATTTGCTTACAGTCTGTAAAGTCGAATCCGACATTTTACGCGAGCTAAGCGTTAGCCATACGAAATCACTTACACCAGCCAAACAAGAAAGATTTGTCCTGTACACTTTTTTGCGTACAGCCCAAAAATACCTGAGCAACCTGCGCGAAATCAATAAAACCGTCGATATCCTGGAAGACAAACTCCAGCTTTCGACCCGTAACAAAGAACTTCTGGATCTTTTGAAATACCAGAAGAGCCTTACCTTTTTCACAACTGCTCTGAAATCGAACGAGCTGATGATGGAACGCTTGCGTCGAAATGGAATGTTTGTGAACTACCCGGAAGACCAGGATCTTTTGGAAGATGTTTTGACGGAAAACCAGCAAGCCATGGAAATGACCAGCATATCCAGTAATATTTTAAGCAGTATGATGGATGCTTTTGCTTCGATTATTTCGAACAATGTGAACTCAGTCATGAAATTGCTGGCTTCGATCACGATCGTACTCAGTATCCCCATCATGGTCTCGAGCTTTTATGGTATGAATGTTGTCAATTTACCGGTTGCGGACTCTCCATACGCCTTTTTGATTATTTTCGGTGTATCTGTATTCCTGACGATGATGGTATTTGTGTTTTTCTACAAGCGAGATTGGTTATAAAACCAGTCATTTTAATAAACGTAACCGGTGCTCGGAATACTGATGCGCCGGTTTTTTCTACGCGAGGATCACGTACTGTCTCAGGAAATCATCCATCGCCTGGTAATATTTTCGGATATTATCCGGATTGCGAAAGCCATGCCCCTCTCCCGGAAATACATGATAAACATGCGGAACTCCGCGTTGCTTTAAAGAGGCGACAATTTCATCGGATTGGCGGCGTGGTACAACTGGATCGAGCTCGCCCTGAAAGACAGCAAGCGGATCTTGAATCCGGTCGGCACTGAAAATGGGCGACCGCTGGCGATAGACCTCGGCGGATTCCGGGAGCGGACCCAGGAGCGAGTCGTTATAATGCGCTTCAAATTTATGAGTTTCAGCCGCGATAGCAAAGTGGTTGGAAATCCCGTATAAACAAATGCCGGCTTTGAAAAAGCCAGGAAAATCAACGAGTGCCTGAAGTACGGTGTACCCACCGGCGCTACCCCCCTTAATGATCAGCTTACCGGCGTCGACCAGTCCCCGCTCCACCAGAGCTTTCGCGCCACTTACCGCATCCTGTACATCATAGATTCCCCACTGCCCGCGCAAAGCCTGAGCATAAGCCCTCCCATAGCCTGTGCTCCCGCGATAATTCACCGCCAGAACCGCATAAGATCGGA
>JAJZSS010000044.1 GCA_021849525.1 Chloroflexota bacterium | reverse complement strand
GATCTGGGGATCGTGGATGTCCAGGTCCACAATCGCCAGGCGTTTGGCGCCGTGCTGTTCGAGCAGGTATTCGGCTGCCAGGGCGATATTGTTGAGCAGGCAAAAGCCCATGCCGCGATCGGAGCAGGCGTGGTGCCCGGGCGGGCGCGCCAGCGCAAAACCGCACCAGGCCCGCGACTGCCAGACAGCCTCCGCCACCGCCAGCGAGCCGCCGGCGGCCTTCAACGCCAGCGACCAGGAAGCCGGGGTGGTGTAGGTATCCATATCCAGCCATTCCCCGCCGCGACAGGCGTTTTCCAGCTGGCGCAAGTACGCGGTGGTGTGCACTTTTTCCAGCACCGCCTGGGGGACATCCAGGGGGGCGAGGTGGGGGTAACACTCCCACCAGCCCAGCGCCTGCAGGCTCTGGCGAATGGCTTCGATCCGTTCGGGGCGTTCAGGGTGACCGGCGGCAGCGTGGGCTTCATGACCCAGGGGATCGAAGTAGACCAGGTCAGGAGTTGCATCTGGTTGCATAGATTATTTATACCAGAAAGCGAGCGGGGAAGATCAGGTAATCCAAACAAATCATCCCAGGTTACAGTCGCCTTAAAATCAGCCGGAGACTTTTCCAGGATGTAGTAAACTATGACGATTGCAATCTTACTTATCTTTCGTGGAGAAACCGGGTATGCCTCGCTATCAGATTATTGTCAATCCCACCTCAGGGCGAGGAGCCGGTCTGGCCTCCATCCCCGCCATCCGCCAGAATCTGGACGCCCTTGGCGTCGACTTCACCATTACGCAAACCGAACGCCCCTGGCATGCGGCCGAGCTGACCCAGCAGGCCGTTCGGGATGGCTATGATGTCGTCGTCGGTGTCGGCGGGGACGGGACGGCGAACGAAGTGATCAATGGCCTGGTCCTGGCCCAAAAAGCCGGGCTGGGCACGGCGGCGATGGGCGTGCTGGCAGTGGGGCGGGGCAACGATTTCGCCTACAGCATGTATATCCCTCAGGGGATCGAAGCCGGCTGCCAGGCGCTGGTGCACGGGCAGCGCAAGCCAATCGACATTGGTTTCGTGCGCGGTGGTGATTACCCAGATGGGCGCTATTTCGGCAATGGGGTGGGGATTGGCTTCGACGCGGTGGTCGGATTCGTGGCGGTCAAGATGACCCGCCTGACCGGTTTTGCCTCCTACATTGCGGCAGTCATCAAAACAATCTTTTTGTATTTCGATGCGCCCACGGTGAAGATTGAGAGCGAGCGCGAGACTCTCACCCTGCCGGCGCTGATGGTTTCGATCATGAACGGGCGCCGGCTGGGCGGCGGCTTTATGCTGGCGCCGAATGGCGATAACGCCGATGGGCTGATGGACCTGACCATCGCCAGGCAAGTCAGCCGGGGACGGGTGTTCACCCTGATCCCCCACTTCCTGAAAGGCGACCAGGCCACCCAGAAAGAAATCCTGATCACCCAGGCGCAGCGCCTGGAGGTGACTGCAGTGAAGGGATCCCTGCCCGTTCACGCCGATGGCGAGACGATTTGCGAGCACGGTGAAAAAATCAGCATCGAGCTGCTGCCCAAACAAATCGAATTAATCTGCCAGCCTCCCCAGGAGAGCGCATGAACCTGGCCTCCCGGACGGTCAATTTCACGATCAAACGCCTGACCCGGATGCTTTGCCGGGTTTACGACTCACCCCTTAAACAAATCCCCTATCAAGGGCCGTTGATTCTGGTGGTCAACCACATCAACTTTCTGGATATCCCGGTGCTGTACACCCACCTGCAGCCGCGCCCGCTGACCGGACTGATCAAATCCGAGACCTGGGACAACCCGGCGATGGCGTACCTGTTCGACCTGTGGGGCGGCATTCCACTGCGCCGCGGCGAGGCCGACCTGGAAGCGATCCACCTGGCGCTGGCTGCCCTGAAACAGGGCAAGATCGTCGCCATCGCCCCGGAGGGGACGCGCAGCGGGCACGGGCGCCTGCAGCCGGGCCACCCGGGGCTGGTTACAGTGGCCTTGCACAGCGGCGCGCCGCTGCTGCCGCTGGTGTATTACGGCAACGAGTCTTTTCGGGACAATCTAAGCCGCCTGAAACGCACCGATTTTTATATCAAAGTTGGGCAGCCTTTCACCCTCCAGGCGAGAGAGGCCAGTGTCACCCGAGCTGTTCGCAAGGCGATGATCGACGAGATCATGTACCGCCTGGCAGGTTTGCTGCCGCCAGAATACCGCGGCAGCTATGCGAATACCGCAGCCGCCACCCAGAATTACCTGAAGTTTGTCGAGCCACAGGTCTAGTGTCTCCAGCTAAACAGACTGAAAATACCCTGTATAACCCCCGCTGACATCCAATCCCTCCCGTCAATCGGTGCGGTAATCAACCAATAATTGCTGCCACGATCGAGAGCATCCATTCACTATCTGTGATTATCCCAAAATGGGCTCGGATGTCACAAAATCATAATTTAACCTTGATTCTCACAAATATATGTGATAATATATCGCCTTATATTTTTTGATCTTCGCCCGTTCTTTGTTCTTGGAATATTTTGTTAACTACCTACGTGAAAGCTAAAGCTATTTAATTAGTTCTTTCTTCGCAGGAAGTTGCCCTAGGGGAACCAAACCAATAAATTGCATATCCGCTTCTCGTGATCTAACCTGCCAGTCACAGGTTAGGGTCTTCAGCTACATTAAGGATTAAAGATGCCTGGATTATTGGAATTTAATAACTACAGCATGGGTTTTCTCAATGACGAAGGCCAGGTTATTAATATGATGGACAATGTAAGCTTTGCAGTCCAGGAAGGTCGCGCTGTCGGTATCGTTGGCGAATCGGGCTGCGGGAAAAGCATGACAACCCTGTCGATCATGCGCCTCTTACCTAATAATGCTGTTGTTCAAGGTGGGGTCATCAATTTCCAGGGGACAAACTTACTTGCACTCTCTCAGGAGTCAATGGAGGAAATTCGCGGTAAGGACATCGCGATGATTTTCCAGGAACCGATGACCTCGCTGAATCCTGTGCTCAGTATCGGTTTTCAAATCGGAGAGACGCTGCAGCGACACCAGCCTGCTCTATCCAAAGCGGAGATCAAAGAAAAGGTCATCGAGCAGCTGCGCATGGTTGGCATCCCTAACCCCGAAAAGCGATACAGCCAATTTCCTCATCAGTTCTCCGGCGGGATGCGGCAACGAGTGATGATAGCGATGGCAACCATCTGCCATCCCAAGATCCTGATCGCGGACGAACCTACGACAGCCCTGGATGTGACTATTCAAGCCCAGGTCCTGGATTTGATGAGCAAGCTGAAAGTAAACGGGTCTCTGATGCTCATTACGCACAACCTGGGGATTGTGGTCGAGATTTGCGATGATGTCGTCGTGATGTATGCTGGGCGAGTTGTAGAAAGCGGCAGTATGGTGGAAATATTTGATCATCCCACGCACCCCTATACGCGGGGTTTATTCGCTGCCATCCCCACACTGACACATAATCAGGATGAGCTCTATACCATCCCCGGGTCAGTACCGGTGAGCACAAAATTTTTACCCGGATGCCGCTTCGCACCGCGCTGCACCCAGGCAATGGAGCATTGTTATACTCAGGTTCCCCCTGAGCGAGAACTGAGTCCGAGCCACCTGGTGAACTGCTGGCTGGAATTTGAGCAAAGGGGTGAAGGATGAAAGAAGCCTACCTCAAAGTAAAGAACCTGACCAAGCACTTTCCGATCTCAAACAGTCTGTTCAGGCGGACAGGATTTGTACACGCAGTCAACCAGGTGAGCTTTGAGCTCTACCAATCAGAGACCCTGGGTATTGTAGGTGAATCCGGTTCGGGAAAATCGACTCTGGGGCGGGTTATCATGAAACTGATCCAGCCTACTGCTGGAGAAGTCATTTACAAAGGAAAAAATATTTTTAACGAGCCCGAAGCCACCATCCGGCGCGATATGCAAATGGTGTTTCAGGATCCCTATGCATCTCTCAATCCGCGCATGAAAGTGGGAGACGCGATCGCGGAGCCGCTGCTCGCCCATCATATCGTTACGGGACGGAAAGAAGCCCGCGAGAAAGTATGCGACCTCCTGCACACAGTCGGTTTACAACCGGAAATGTACAACAATTTCCCCCATGAGTTTTCCGGTGGGCAGCGCCAGCGAATCAGCATCGCCCGGGCATTGGGAATGGCGCCCAAACTGCTGGTCTGCGATGAAGCAGCATCCGCCCTGGACGTCTCTGTGCAGGCTCAAATCCTGAACCTGTTCAATAACCTCAAAAATGGGATGGATTTGACCTATTTGTTCATCAGCCACGATCTGGCTGTGGTCAAGTACATCAGCTCACGGATCTTGATCATGTACCTTGGCGAAGTGATGGAACTGGCAGATACAGAGGAATTATTCTCTAAACCGCTCCATCCCTATACCCAGGCTTTGATCTCAGCCATCCCCGAGCCCTCGACACGCCGGAGAAAAGAACGCATCCTCCTGGAAGGCGATATTCCCAGCTCAATCAACCTGCCTGAGGGGTGTAAGTTTCAATCGAGATGTTTCAAAGCCATGCCTGAGTGCGTCTACACTCATCCCCCGCTGAGTGAAGTCGCTCCCCAGCACTATGTCCGGTGTTTGTTATATCCCAATCAGGCTGGAGGTTAACCCGTGGCAGCTTACCTAACCCGGCGGATTTTCAAGGGCTTGCTGACAATTTTCGCCTCGGTCACGATTACATTTTTTATCCTGCGCTTGATGCCGGCAGATCCGGTTGCACTGGTAGTAGACCCCAAGATGGGGCTTGAAGCCCAGGCTGCCATGAAAGCCAAATTTGGTCTGGATAAACCGATCCTTGAACAGTATGCAATCTTTATCGGCAATCTGATCCAGGGCGATATGGGCGTATCCTTCAAGACCCGCCAGCCGGTTATGGCTGTGATCCAGGAAAAAATGCCCTGGACGCTGCTGCTGCTCATCATCGTAGTTACCTTATCTTTACTCGTGGGTATCCCGGTGGGCGTCAGAGCAGCCAAGCGACCGAACAAAGGATTTGATCGTTTTGTCAGCCTGCTGACCATGTTCAGTATTTCAATTTTTATTCCCTTTCTGTCATTTGCATTTCTTTACCTGCTGGCGTATTATCTCAAACTGCTGCCCACTGGCGGCGCCTATACGCCCCCACCCGCTGATGGGCTTACTTATTATAAAGATGTCGCCCGGCATGCCGTTCTGCCCTCCCTGGTCCTGTTTATCAACAATGTTGCGACAATCATCCTGTATACGCGCAACAGCATGCAGGATGTCCTCAAGGAAGACTACATCCGGACGGCGTACTCCAAAGGTTGGAACGAAAAATACGTTACACGGGTGCACGGATTGAAAAATGCGTTAATCCCTACAATTACCGTGACGGGTCTGATGATTTCATCATTGATTGGCGGCGCCGTGATGACCGAGACGGTCTTTGCCTGGCCCGGGGTTGGACGCCTGATCTATGACTCGGTCAGTGCGCTCGATTACCCGGTGCTGCAGGGCGCATTCCTGATATTATCCGCAACTGTCGTGGTTACCAGCATCCTCTCGGACCTGATAATCGCCTGGCTTGATCCTCGCATCCGTTTGGGGTAATCAAAATGATTGAAAGCCGTACGTTCAGAGAAGCATTTTTCCGCAACCGCCTGGCTGTCCTCGGTTTGATCGGCGTGGTGCTGATCGCCCTGACGGGTATCCTGGCGCCAATCCTGCGCGAATACCCATCCGGTTACGGATCAGAATTGTACAACCAACCATCGGCTAAATACCCGCTGGGTTCCGATTCGATGGGCCTTGATATTTTTGCGGAGGTCATCTGGGGCAGCCGCTCCTCATTTTATATTTCCCTGATGGCCGTTGCTGTCGCATCTCTAATAGGAATCCCAGCCGGCTTAATCTCGGGTTATTACAAAGGCTGGATCGGGGAAGTGATCGATGGCACCGTAGATATCTTCCTCACCCTTCCCACTCTGCCCCTGATGATCATTATCGCTGCGGTGATGGGTCCATCGATTACCAATGTAGCCATCGTCATTGGTTTACTGGCCTGGCCATCACTGGCCCGCATTACCCGCAATGCCACCTTGAAGATATCGGAGATGCAGTTTATCGAGGCTGCCCGCAGCCTGGGAATTAACTCGAAGGCTATTCTGTTCAAACACATCTTTCTCAACATCGCTGGTCCAGTCTTGGTAAATCTGACGCTGGTGATGGCGACGGCAGTACTGGCTGAATCGGGATTAAGTTTTCTCGGCCTGGGCGATCCGACCACGTGGTCTTGGGGGACAATCCTCAAGAAAGCCTGGGATGCGGGAGCAATTATCGACACACCCAATCCCTGGTGGTGGTGGCTGAGCCCCAGTCTATTCATCACACTGTATGTGGTCTGCTTCAACATGCTTGGGACAGGCATCAACGACACACTTAACCCCAAGAACAGAGAGGATTAATAACAATATGTACGATAT
Organism: Chloroflexota bacterium; assembly: GCA_021849525.1. Lineage (GTDB taxonomy): Bacteria > Chloroflexota > Anaerolineae > Anaerolineales > UBA4823 > JAJZSS01. The sequence goes on along the minus strand of JAJZSS010000044.1, from coordinate 1,966 downwards.
CGTGATTCGGCATGGCCTGATCGTAGATGGATCTGGTAATCCTGGTTTTACCGGCGATATAGCCATCAGCGGCGATTCAATCCAGGCTATCTCCAACTCAATCTTCGAGAAGGGGAAAAAAGAAATCGATGCCAGCGGTAAAGTAGTCTGCCCAGGATTCATCGACCCCCATGTTCACGAGGAGTGGATCTGTTTCGCGGATAATCGCTACGAGCTTTTCCTGCGGCAGGGGGTAACCACCGTGGTGAATGGAAACTGTGGGCATTCCATCTTCCCCGGACCAAGAGAGGCTATCATCGACTATTACTGGGGGAATGGGTTAATGAGCAGCCGCCAGCGTGAAGTTTATAAGCAAACCTTCCCGGAATGGGAAGATTTCAACGGCTATGCCAGAGCAGTGGAAAAGACAGGGATCAGTGTCAATTTCATCACATTACTGGGCCATGGGACAATCCGCTGGTCGGTTATGAATGGCGCGCATGATCGACCGCCGTCGGAAGAAGAGGATGAGCAGATTGAACAAATCATCCGCCAAAATATGCAGCAGGGTGCCTGGGGGATTTCCTTCGGTCTGGATTATGTTCCCAGCCGCTATGCCCAGATGGAAGAGCTGGTGCGCGTAACCAGGCTGATCCAAGAGTATGACGGGGTTGCAGCTGCGCATCTACGCCATGCTATCGGCGTATTAGAGGCCACGGAAGAGTTTTTGGAAGTCGGCAAGCGCTCGGGGGTCAAGCTTCAGGTGTCGCACCTGCGGGCGACCGTTCCGGAAGCCTTTGCTGCAGTCGAAAAAGCCATCGCAGAGGGCGTACGGGCACGGATCGATACCATCCCCCGCAGCACCGGCCACTGCACCAGCAAAGCGCGCCTGATCCAGTTCATCATGGCGCTCTCAGACGATCTATTTAATACTGGTGAAGAAGGGGTTAAACGTGCTTTGCATACCTCTGAAGGGCGAAAAATTATTCAGAAAGACGCGTATATTTTCTCGGGAGATAAGTCGAATAAATTCATCGTCTTATCCGAAGATCCGTCCCTGGAGGGTCGCTCGGTGAAAGATATCGCGGCTGAACGCGGCCAGGACGCAGATGAATGTATGCTTGATTTATTGGGGGACGATAAACAGTATGTTTTCTGGCTGGGTGGGCCTGTCCGGGAGGATTTCCCCGATCAAGGCCATGCCGACAGCATTATTCGCAATCCGTATGTCAGCGTGGGTACCGATGAAATTCTCGGTGATCCAGAAGATCCCTATGATTGGTATGAGCTGCAGCGGCGGGGCGGTTTTCCGATCTTCATGCAAATGTACCTGCAAGCCAGTGTGCCGGTGGAAGAAATCGTCCGGCGTAATACATCCATGGTCGCCGCTCATTTCGGCATCGAGCGGCGAGGCCAGATTAAGGCAGGTAATTTCGCAGATTTAGCAGTCATTGATCTGGAAAACTACCAGTTTCCATCTCCGGATAAAGTGGATTACCGGAAGCCGCTCACGATGGCGAGCGGGGTTGAAGCGGTCATCGTCAATGGAACGTTAGTTATCGATTCGGGCGAGCTGGTACCGGCGCTCCCGGGTCGGGTGCTAAAAAAAACCTTGTAAGGAGACAGAAGAGATGAGTAAAGTACATGTTTTTCCCAAATTAAGCCTGCTTGTGTTGTTCGTTTTGGCGCTCACAGCCTGTGCGCCGGCAGCCACGCAGGCGCCCGCCTCGTCTGATGTGACTGAAGCTCCGGCTGTTGCTGAAACAACCGAAGCCCCGGCTGCTACAGAAGAGGCTGCAGCTGCCCCGACTGAGGCAGTGGAAACCGCCAGCGTTACCGAAGCACCCGCTGAGCCTGCCGTGGCTGAGCCTGAGGTGGGAGGCAACCTGGTTGTTGGGTTGACCGGTGACCCGTACAATCTGGCCACCTGGATTTCAAATGACCTGAATTCCTCACTGGTTATGAACCTTGTTTTACCCAGTATGAT
>JAJZSS010000043.1 GCA_021849525.1 Chloroflexota bacterium | reverse complement strand
CGAAAAGACAGTCTTGTTGTCTTTAGGCGTTTTACTGGCCGGCGCAATCCTGATGAGCATGTCCTTTACCTTTGCCATGAGCATCCTGGGGATTGTCCTGATGGCTCTCGGCATGGGGGTCGCCAATGCGGCTGTATTCAAGCTCATGCCCCAGTTCGTACCTCAGGCCGTGGGTGGCGCCGCGGGAATCATCGGTGGTCTGGGAGCGTTTGGCGGCTTTGCCATTCCCCCTGTCCTGGGCATGATTGTCAGCAGCCTGGGTTCCACCGGGTATGCGACAGGTTTTCTCACCTACGTTGTGCTTGGTTTATTGTCCCTGGCTCTGGCTTTTAATCTGATCCGCTCGCGCCGGACGGTAGAAACATATTCAAATTAATCCTCAAAAAGTAATAACTTCGGTCCACACAATCCAGCCATAAGTGCCTGGCTAAGCCTGTAAGGGAACATTCATCACAGGCATACCTGCCCCTTTCGATTCTCATCAAGCATATGTAGCGGTTTTTGGGTCAACGCGCGGGTCAACCGCTGACCCATCAACGATTCCGCCCGGTTGTTTAATAAGCCCATGAAATTAAACAACCCGGAGAAATGCTGTCATTTCCCCCCTTTGCCTTCAACCTCTGTTTTCCGGAAATATATAAATCTATGACAATGGAATGGTTTTTTAAAAGGAAGGTTAGCCATGAACATCCGCAGCCGTTTTTCCGGCATTTTATGGGTCGCTCTCTGTCTTTTTGGATTATCTTTCGGGATACAGCTGACCCCGGTAACTTTAGCCCAGGCGGGGCCAAATCGTCCCGCTGATCCAGCGGAGGGAACTGGGCTCTTTCTCCCCCTGGTCCTGGGCGGTGACCATGGAGGTGGAGGCGGTGGGGGTGGAGGAGGTGGCGGTGGGAGCCGTATCATTAATGGCTCTCTCTGGCTGCCATACACGCTCGATGACGGAAGTATCCTCCCTACTTACGGCGCCAGCGTAGCCGTAGACAGCCGGGATGGTATCCATGTGGTCTATACAATTTACACGGGAACGAACGACCTTGGCCAGCAGCTCGCCACGTATGCCTACTGCGCTGACCAGTGTGGGAATAAAACCAGCTGGTCTTTTACGCCAATTGGTGAGGCTGTCCAGGATGCGCGGATCGCACTGGATTCATCTGGAAGGCCGCGCCTGGTCCTGTATGGGCCGGTTTACAACCCCACCTGGCCGCGCATGCGCTACCAATATGCTGCCTGTAACACGGGCTGCACCAACCAGGCAAATTGGACGATCACAACCATCGCCACACCTATCGAGCCCACTGCTACCCGCGAATACAACAATAACCATTATTTCGCCATGGACAGCCAGGGACGTCCCGCAGTCATATACACCGACACCATCCAGAACAATCACGTGGGCACGTTCTATATGTCCTGTCAGTATAACTGCAGCGATGCGGATCAGTGGACGGAGACTACCCTCACCACTGGAGCGCTGTTCGACAAGGTCTCGCTGGCATTCTCGCCCGGCGGCCAGCCCCGCCTGGCTTTTGGATTCTTCGACGCCAATGACGATTTATTGCTCTCGTTTGCCCAATGCGACGCTAACTGCACCGACGGCGCTAACTGGTCGGGGACATCCCTGGTCCAAATCCACGGCTCAACGAAATTCAACCTGGCAGTCGACACCAACGGCCGGCCGCGCCTGGGCGTCTACTCCGGTTCCTTCGCCTATGTGCCCTTTCAACCCCAAAAGCTGCTCTACCTATGGTGTGACTCACCCTGTAGCACTCCACAGAGCTGGTACTTTACCGATCTTGGTAGGTCTCTTGGTTCTGGAGATGGTGTAGACCTGGCGCTGGATGAGCCGAATCAGCCGCGCATGTCATTCGAAACCGCCTCTCAGGGCATGGGCTATGCCTGTTGCAATATAGACTGTGAATCAGACAACGCCGGTTGGCAATCTCAGGGAATAGAGTCTCAGGCCTCGCTCGCAGATAACTACGAAGTTCTCCCCATCCACCGCTGCACGGTTTCCACCTGGTTCAATGGTCAGCGCAGCTCACTGGCGCTTGACTCGGCAGGTAATCCCCGCCTCGCTTACGACGCACAGCACTGGTGGTATGGCACCGAGATCGTGGGTGGTGTCCCGCAACCCTGCAATTACCAGGATGTTACAGTGACACGGATCACGATGATCGACCAGCCATAGAACTGGGTGTACGATAGATTCGAGCACTGAATACTCTTTGATCGCAGCCAGCACCCAGCCGCAGAGTCTTATCCAGTGAACCCGTTCTTCACTAGTGACCAGATCTCAATCCCATCTCTTGATGACAGCTTGTATGATTCAGTCGATCGAGTGTGTCATTAGCCCGGCTTAAGCTGCAACAAGCGGTATAAATTCGACAAAAAACTCCCACAACACCAAAGGTGGGAGTTTTGCTTGGTCTCTTCTGCCGAGACCAGGTGTCTGCGGCGAGACTCGAACACACGACCCATTGCTCCAAAAGCCGGAACGAATGAGGCAGAGACCAGCGGAGACCCGCACAAAGCTGGCCGGTAATATTAAGGCTAGGGTTAGTCCTGCTTGGATTGAACTCGCACAGGCTGCACGGGTTTGGACTGCGGGCTATTGGTGCCTACTTCCTTGCGGGCAGCTTGTTTCAGACGTCGTACGTGCGTACGCTCGCCTTTAGATAATTTTTTGGGTTTCTTCATGCTATTCTTGTCAGTCATAATATTCAACTCCTAACTCTGTCTCTGAATACAGAGAGTCGCACTTGCCCCGCGGCAGGCAACCCAATGATTGCGGTACCAATTCCGCTTTCTAAGCACGACTAGTGATGGGGCTTATGCTATGCTCGGGGATGACTTCGGCATTCTTACGCCGACCTGGTTGAATCATCTACAACAAATTAGGCACTATTTGGGCACAGTGGGTATGATCACCTCCTATGCCCAAAAAGATTTAATCCTGTTTAATCCAGAATGCTTAGTGCTTCTTGTTGTCTTTCGACGATGCTTTACCTTTCTCAGTCACCTGCTCCGGTTGTTTTTTCGCCTTAGGTTCACCAATAATTGTAGAATTATTCCCCGAAACTGGACCGACTTTCGCTTTTACTTTCTTGTGCTTACTTACACCTTTGCGTCCCATAATCTGCTCCTAAATTGAATAATCTTCTGGAATCAACTTGGGTTTATCTCTACCCAAATCTTTTGCGGCTTTATAGCGAGCCTTAAGCCGGAAAATCAACTTGCTATATTTCACATTGGTCTTGGGAAGATCATCCAGGGTAAGTATGCCCCAATGGGGGCTTTTCCTGCCGGGTAAATGGTGCCGATTTTCCACCTTAGAATCATCTGGCATGGGTTACTACTAAAATGCTGGACTGGTTTTCAAACAGCTTCTTCTCTTCAGACCTGTGCGAGCGAGGCAGGGCAGCGCTATTTAGTGACTTGAGCCCTGAGGAATAGCGAAATTATCACCGGCCCCGGCGGAAGAGTCTGACAATCGCCAGTAAGAGGACGGCGCCCAACAGCGAAACCAGAAGGGCTGGGAGGCTGAAGTCGTTCTGGTTGATTGTGCCAACCCCAAACAACGGAGCGAGGAACCATCCTGCCAGGAGTGCGCCTACAACACCCACTACGATATCGAGGAGTAGACCCTGCTGCGAATTGGTACCCATGATCTTGCTGGCGAGCCAGCCAATAACGGCCCCTGCAATAAGCCATAAAATAATATTCATTTGATATTCTCCTTAACTGCTTCGATCCGTTTGTTGAATTCCTGTTCAGCGTGCTCGCGGGTGTAACCATACTTCTGCTGGAGCAAGCCGATAATTTGATCGGAATTGCCGGCTGCTTGTTCCAGGTCATCGTCAGTGAGCTTACCCCACCACTCTTTGATCTGTCCGCCCATTTCCTTCCACTTGCCTTCGAAAATATCCTTGTTCATCTTGTGTTTCTCCTAATCCTTTACATAAGCTGCCCCACATTGCACCAGCGCCGGGTGAGCGTAGTGACCCGGATATTAATACTGCTTCCCTATTGGAAAAAATCTTTGTAGGGACTGGCTAGGTCGGTTACATCCTCAAGGAGGATGCATAATTCATTCTATAATCAATAGCTCCAAGGGGCATCCACCAGTCAGGGGATAATTTGCTACCCCAGTCGGGGGAGATTAGAAGTGAGCTCAGGCAGCCTAAATTTTTTCGGCCTGCTTCTCTATTGGCAGCAGTTTTACCTGGTAATAATTGACGCTTAAGAAAGCGCCAAAGAGAAAGATGAGGCCGCTCAGATAGGCCCAGACCAGGAAGGCGAAAATGGCTGTCAGTGAGCCATAAACCAGGTTAGATACCGAGATGTAGGTGGAAACAATGTATAAAAAGGCTTTCTTAGCAAGCTCCCAGAGCAAGCCTGCCCCAATAGCACCGGGTAAAATCTCACGCCAGGTAGAAGCCCCATGTGGGAGCATGATGTAGAGCACCATGAACAAGGCAATATCGAGCAATATAGACAGCACAAAACTGGCGGCGCTCCCAATTGGAATGGTTTGGACGGGCAACCAGGTGCGCAGGTTGGCAATCATACTGCCAGCAAAAGAAGCCAGAAAGAGAGCCGGACCAACGAAGGTCAGCACAAATAGGATTGCCAGGCCACGCCGCTTCCAAGCAGAGCGCTTTCGTTTATTGCCCCAAATTTCGTTCAGGGTTTGGGTAAACATGTAAAAAATGGTTGAAGCTGACCAGATCAGACTAACTAAAGCAACAATGGTTACTGGACCACGCGCTTCGATGATTTCGTCAATGTTTTGGCCCAACAACTGGCCCAATGCTGGTGCAATGAACTCTAACTTCTGCACGATGAGTTGCTGGTCCGTCAACGGGCCAATGCCGAAGCTGGCAATAGAAATGCTCAAGAGAGTGAGGGGAAATAGAGAGAAGAGGGCAAAATAGGCAATCGCTGCGGCCGTAATCCCCGAATTGGGCTTTAAGGCTTCCCTGGTTGCGCTCGCCAACATCCCTGGCCAGCCGTGTGAGCGCTCATTAAACTTGCGCGCGCTGAGCAAGCCTCTCTGCCAACCCTGTCTTATTTCTCTAGTCAATTTGAGCTGTCCCATGGTAGTTTTAATGTTCGGACTGGGACGCAATAGTTAATGAATGCTCAGAAGGTTCAGCCGGTAAAACCGCATGTAAAATGGGTTCAGCTTTCTCAATCAGATGGGTGAGCCGCTCCATGCTGCTGGTCACCAGGGGTTGAGGGGTTTCATCCATTGCCCTTATGGTAGCCCAAACGCGTTCTTGACGCTCTTTAAGGTCTGATACCTGAGCCGCTGCTCCTGAAACCGCGCCACGGATAACCAGGCGGTTCCACAGGATCTGGCATACAACAGATACAGGCGGTGCCAGGATGAGGCCGACGAGTCCAAACGCGTCTGCCATGGCTAAAAGTAGAACTACGGTCAGAATAGGGTTCTCCCATCGACGGCTGAATAGGCGTGGCCTGACCCATATTCCCAACGCACTCATAACGACCAGCGCATACAGAGCGGTAAACAGGCTAAGCTGCACGCTGGTCAGCAGCCCCACCAAAAGTACTGGAATGACCACCAGGGCTCCTCCAACCACGGGTATCAGACTTGCGATAGCGCCAGCCAGTGCCAGGAGTGCAGGGTATGGAGATCCGAGCAGCCAGTAACCCAGGCCTAGCAGCAGCCCGGCCAGCAAACTCTGGACGACCTCATTGCGCAGGTAAGCCCCGATATCAGGCTCGACACTCCGCCAAACATCACGTGCCTGTTTGCGCTGGCCAGATGGAAGCAGCGATAGCCAGAGGCGCTCAAAATGAATTTGGTTGATGCTCCAATAGATGCTCAAAAATAGAATAACGACTACTCCGCTCACGACGCCGCCAATGCCCTGTGTAAAGCCAAGTATGGCTGGCAGCACTAGCTGCCCTTGATCGCCGGTAATTGCCTCAAAGAGCTTACTCGGCGGTGGCAGCCAGGCAACCAGGGTCTGTTGGAATGAGCTTCCTTCCAACCATATCGGTAGAATCCACGCGTCTTGCACTGACAGAGAATGGGCTAATTGTTGAATCTCATTGACTGCGGTTTTTCCGCTAAGAAATAGAGCGATGCCTAAGCTGCCCAGGACGACCAGGTACAGCAGAATCCAGGCCGCACGCACCAGGATACCTCGCCCGACCAGACGGCTAACCAACGGACGCAGCGCACCTGCAAGCATAATTGAGATCAACACGTAGATAACGACAATCCGGAACTGCCACAGTACTACGAGTGCCAGCAATGTTGTCATCACCGCTGTACCGAACCCTATCAGCTGCTTGGTCATGGTGCACCTGAAGGAATGATCTGGGCCAGCAGAGAATCGAGGTCGGTCGTAATCGCCTCAATCTCATCCATAACCTGATCGGTTTGCTTGACCCATTGATCCGAACCATCTTTATTGATCCGTGCCTGTTTGCGGAGGTCTTGGGCCAGGTCTTGCGCTTCATAACGCAGCCGGCTGGCATAATCGCGCCCTGCCGAGACCTCCGGATTCATCGCTCCATGCAAAAAGACAAAGCGATCGAGCAAGAGCTGGATGATGGCCGCGATCGGGATCGCCATGAGAGCGCCGGCAATGCCGAGTAAAGAACTAAAGGCAAAAAGAGCCAGTAGAGAGACGAATGGATTGACTCCCACCGCCTTGCGCATGACACGCGGCACCAGCAGGGTGTTTTCTACCTGCTGAATAATAATGCTGGCAATAATCACCCAGATTAACTTGGAAGGCTCAATGGATAAGGCAATCACTGCCGCAGGAATGGCGCCAAGCAGCGGTCCGATCATTGGCACAGCCTCAAATACGCCCGCCACAAGTGCCAGCACCAGGGCATTGGGTAAGCCAATAAGCAAATAGGCAATCAGCGCCATGCTGCCGACGACCAGGCAAAGGACAGCTTGTCCGGCGATGTAGAAACCAACCTTGTTTTCCATGGCTAAAATCAGTTCGCCAATGCTCTCACGCTGACCTTTCGGAATCAGCGGCAGCAATGACTGAATAATGCGTGGCCCATCGAGCGTCCAGCTAAAGGCTAATAGCAGAATTGCGGTGGCCAAAAAGATGACCTTAGCCGCCAATCCAACGTACCCCAATGCCTGTCCTGCAGTATCCAGCATTTGCTGGCTCGTTGGTTGGAGCGGTTCCAGGCCTGGTAGTTCCACAGGAAGGAACTCACTTAAGCGGATAATTATTTGATTGGGATCATTAACCATCCAGTCCCGCAGGCTTTGATAGTAATCCGGTATTGTGGCAGCAATCGTTGAGCCTTGCTCGATGATCAACGGGAATAACAATAACGCGAATCCGATCAGCAAGGCGAGTAGCACGAAGTAGACAAGAATGACCCCCATTTTCCTGGGCACTCCATGCTGATATAACCCGGCAACGACGGGCCGGATCACTGTGCCGATCATAATGGAAATAAACAAGATAAAAACTACTTGGTTAAAGCGATAGAGCAGCCAGAAGCTAAAAGCGACAAAAGCGAGCACGAGAGTCGCCCACATGACCCGCCGAAATGTCCATGGATAAGGGTTTGAAGGTGGTTCAATCGCCATGGTTTACCTACTCATTGATCTGGCCGCGCGTTTCTTTCCACTTGCCTTCAAAAATAGCTTTGTTCATAATGTGATCCTCTTAATCCCGGCATCAGCTGCTCATTCTCCTGAGGCAGGTACTTCAGGCAGCCTGGAGCGAGCCGGCCTTTCATTGGTATCTCAGCGTCGGTTAGCTCACTTCAACTAATTCGGTGAACTCAGAAGCACAGCGTAACGCAGCCCGTAGGAGTCGCTGATCACTACGGGAAGCCCCTGTAGGGCAGTAGAGAGATAGTGCAATGTGTCGGTAGTCGTGTAGTCTTCAGGGTGTTGCAGCGGACCGACCTCCAGGACAACAAACAGCCAGGCATTACCTTGCTCGGTTTCGGTCAGGACAAAGCGACTGATAAACGGTTTCAATCCGAGTTGAGCCAGGATGCCGGGAAATGCCTGGGCTACATTTTGGGCTGCCGGAAGGTAACGATTAACACTCATGGTTATAGCTTTCCATCGGCGCGCAATTTCTGCTCGGCTTCGGTAATCCAGTTGATGATGGATGTCTCAGACGGGCCGATGATTTCCACCCGTGGTGTTTCATCATTCGGAAATTGAGGTAGGAACGCCTGGCGCGGTTCACTGGGGGACAACGGACGAAGAGGGGAAACACTATCTACGATCATTCCATCCATCATGATCAGGGGATTTTGGTCGCCATTCTCACGCGGGTTACGCATGCGATACTCCAACACCGGCATAAACCGTCGGAAGGCCGATACACCACCAACGATGAGCAGGACGATCACCAGGGTTGTAAGGATAATCACCAAAGGGGTGACTAATTCTCCCCAGTTGGATTGCCGTTCGTATTTTCTTTGTTCAAAAAGAAGGGCAGACTGGGTCT
>JAJZSS010000042.1:8136-8638 GCA_021849525.1 Chloroflexota bacterium | reverse complement strand
CCGTCTATGGCGACTATGATGTGGACGGTGTCACAGCGACTGCTTTGCTTACCGAGGTGCTGCGCGGTCTGGGGGGGAGCGAAATCATTCCTTATATTCCCAATCGCTTTGAAGAAGGCTACGGTCTGAACCTGGAAGCCCTGGAGCTGCTCAAGGAGCAAGGGGTCAGATTGGTGATCACTGTGGACTGCGGGATCCGTTCTTTCCCCGAGGCAGAGGCAGCCCACCGGCTGGGCCTGGATTTGATCATTACCGACCATCACAGCCCGCTCACTGAGCTGCCGGCAGCCCAGGCGATCATTAACCCCAAGCAGCCGGGCGATGAATATCCGTATAAAGACCTGGCCGGGGTGGGTCTGGCGTATAAACTGGCCTGCGCGCTGCGTGATGAAGATGGGCTGGGCGGACCGTTACAGGCTGGCGAGATGCAGCGCATGCTGGATCTGGTTGCCCTGGGGACGGTTGCCGACCTGGCGCCGCTGGACGGCGAAAACCGCGCCCT
>JAJZSS010000042.1:0-8126 GCA_021849525.1 Chloroflexota bacterium | reverse complement strand
GAACGCGCATCACCATCACCGGTATTCAGGTGAAAGAGGAAGTCCATGTCTGAAAACCCCGCTTCGTCCATCACCATCCTGATCGTCGACGATCACACGATTGTGCGCCAGGGGCTGCGCTCGCTGATGGGTGCAGCAGGCCTCCAGCCTGGGGCTATCACCGCCACCGATATCGGTTTTGGTTTAGGGCCACGGCTGAATGCTGCAGGAAGGCTGGAATCGGCGATGGCTGCCCTGGATTTACTCCTCGAAACGGATGTCCAGATCACCGGCAAACTCGCCCAGCAGCTGGATAACCAGAATCGGGACCGCCAGCTCCAGACTCGCCAGCTGCAGGAACAGGCCGAACACCAGGCATTTGAGGGGCAAACCGACCCATACCTGCTGGTAGCCATCCATCCCGATTACAATCCAGGAATCGTAGGATTGGCAGCCTCGCGCCTCACCGAGCAGTGGTACCGCCCTTCGATCGTTGGCCAACGAAGCGAGGATGTGACTCGCGCCTCCTGCCGCTCGATCCCTGAGTTCCACATCACCGCAGCCCTGGACCGCTGCGCCGAGCTGATGGTCCATCACGGTGGGCATAAGGCAGCCGCAGGCTTCACGGTGCGCAATGAGTTTCTGCCCGAATTGTTGGAACGCCTGCAGGCGCATGCCGCAGCCGATCTGAGCCATCTGGATTTACGCCCGGCGTTGATTGCCGACCTGGAAATCCCACTGCACGATTTACGTCCCGAGATCATCGCTCACCAACAACGGCTGCAGCCAACCGGCTATGGCAACCCCCAGGCGGTTTATGTGTCGCGCGATCTGAAAGTGGAACGTTATAATGTCATCGGCAAAGAGAAGACTCACCTGCGGCTGACGGTGAGCGATGGGAAGATCACTTACGATGCGGTTGCATTCCGCCAGGCGCACTGGGCTGAGGCCATGCCGCCCCGGGTTGACCTGGCATACACCTTCGAGCTCAATGAATTCAACGGGCGGACGAGCTTACAGCTCAATGTGCGGGATATCAAACCCAGCGGCGACCCCGACTGACGCTTTAACCCTTAATCTACAAAGCGATATTTGAACAATGTCCAGACGGCTTCGAAAGCATCCTTGAGCTGGATTTTCTTGCCTTCGGAATAATCGCGGGGGTTAAAAGTAATCGGTACTTCGTAAATCCGCACTTTGCGTTTCAAGATCTTGGCTGTGAACTCGGGCTCGAAATCAAATCGCCTGGCATGAATGGTGATCCCTTCAACAATGCTCCGCCGGAAGACTTTATATCCTGTTTCCATATCGGTCAGGATATTGTTATATAAAATATTGGTCAGGAAGGTGAGCAGCTTGTTGGCAACCATGTGCCAGTACATCGTCGCCCGGCGCGGGGCGCCCAGGAAGCGCGAGCCATAAACCACATCCGCCAGCCCTTCTTCGATCGGACGGAGCAGATTGGGATATTCCCGCGGATCATATTCAAGGTCAGCATCCTGGATCACAACCACATCCCCGGTCGCAGCCTTAATCCCGGTGACGACTGCCGCCCCTTTGCCGTGGTTACGCTCGTGCAGGATAATTTTTACGACCTCATCGGTAGTATATTTCTCATACAGATCACGCGTGCCATCGTGAGATCCATCATCCACCACGATGATTTCCGTTGCCAGGCCGGTCGCTTTCACCCGGCGGATAATTTCATCCAGCGTCTTCAGCTCGTTGTATACAGGAATTACAACCGATATATTCATTGCGTCTGCATCACCCTCTGATTTGAGATATGCAATTTTAGCCTAAATTGTGGGAATTGGAATAGAATCGAATTAATAAGAGTCTGGCTCAAGCCTGACTTAAGCACATGCTATAATTTTCCTGGAAAGCGTTATCGACCCGAAAACCGTTCATCAGGGAGTCGGCCAATGAATTCAGAGCCTGCTATGATCAACGAAATTACTGGTCCCCAGTCCTCTGGTTGGGCATACCAACCACTGCTGATTTCCAGCATCGAGGATACAGGGCTCTCACAGCTATGGCTGCAAGACCTGGCATTGAAGATCATCTATTTTCAGGGCTATCTGTCTGGTTTTAAGGTCGCGGAGGAGATCGCCCTGCCTTTCAACGGGGTTATCGACCTGGTGCTGGAATCCTTGAAACGCGAGAAATTCATTGAAGTCCGCTCGGCCCAACAGGGTGGGCTGGGAGAGGGCGCCTACCAGTATGCGATCACCGGGCTGGGTATCCAGCGGGCACGTGAAGCCCTTGATCGCAGCCAGTATGCCGGGCCGGCTCCCGTACCGCTGGAAATGTATAATGAATCTGTGCGCCGGCAAAGCCGTAAGCGCAAAACCATCACCTCCAGCCAGCTCAAACAGGCGCTGAGCGAGATGGTTTTAAGTGAAAAGATCATCCAGCGGATTGGGCCAGCCATGAATTCGGGCACCTCGGTGTTCTTTTACGGCCCACCCGGCAATGGAAAGACCACCATCGCCAAAGCAATCGGTAACATTGTCTTGAGCGAAAGCATGTGGATCCCCTACGCCATTTACATCGACGGGCAGGTTGTCAAGTTATATGACACGGTAAACCACCGCCTGGCACGCGAACCAGAACCCGAATTCTCCCGCAGTACCAGCTCTTTACGCGGCCCCGTGCGCCGCGACCCACGCTGGGTGCGAATCAAGCGCCCATTTGTCACCACGGGGGGAGAGCTGACTCTGGCAGGTCTGGACCTGGTTTTTGACGATATCAATAAATATTATGAGGCACCTTTCCAGGTAAAGGCCAACGGGGGAATCCTGCTGATCGATGATTTCGGGCGCCAGCTGGTACGCCCGCGAGACCTGCTAAACCGCTGGATCGTGCCGTTGGAAAGCCGCATCGACTACCTGACCCTGCACACCGGGCGCAAGCTGGAAGTGCCCTTTGATGTCCTGGTCATCTTTTCCACCAACCTGCCTCCCAAGGACCTGGTTGATGAAGCCTTCTTGCGCCGCCTGCGCCACAAGATCGAAATCACCGATCCCACCCTTGATTCTTACCGCGAGATCTTCCGCCGGGTAGCCATAGACCGCGGCATCGAGTTCAACGATCAGGCGCTGGCGTACCTGATCCAGGAGTGGTACATCAAGCGCGGGCGTAAACCACGCGCCAATCATCCCCGCGACCTGTGCGACCAGATGCTGGATGTCACCCAATATATGAACCTGGAGCCGGTGATGAGCAAAGAAATTATCGACCGGGCAGCTGAATCCTATTTCGTGGACCTGTAATGCTCAGCCAGCTGCCAGCTCCCGTCGTTTATGCGCACCGCGGCGCCAGCCATTATGCCCCCGAAAACACCCTGGCGGCTTTCGAGCTGGCTGCCCGCCAGGGAGCGCCAGCGATCGAGCTGGATGCCATGCTCACCCTGGATCAGGCGGTCGTTGTGATCCACGATGCAACCGTGGACCGGACAACCGACGGTCAGGGCAACGTCAAGGAGTTACCCCTGGCGGAGCTGAAAAAACTAGACGCTGGCAGTTACTTTGATTTTGCTTTCCGGGGCGAGCCCATCCCCACCCTCGATGAAGTATGCGAAGTGCTAGGAGGGCGGGTGTACATCAATATCGAGCTTAAAAACTACGCATCCCCGTGGGACTCGCTGCCGGCGCAGGTCGCCGAGATCATTCGCCAGCATAAGCTTGAAAATGGAGTCCTGTTTTCTTCTTTCAACCCGATCGCATTGCTGCGCATCCGGCGACTGCTGCCTGAATGTCCCATCGGCCTGCTGGCTTTAGCTGGCAGATCGGGCGCCTGGGCGCGCTCCTGGATCGGACGCTTGATCCAGTACCAGGCACTGCACCCGGAAGTCCAGGATACCACCCCCCGGCTGATCCAGGCAACTCACCAGCGCGGTCAGCAGGTGAATGTCTGGACGGTGGACCAGGAGGCTCAGATCAGGCAGCTCCGGGAGGCCGGGGTCGATGGAATCATCACCAACGATCCTCCCCTGGCATTAAAAGTTTTGGCTGCCCAGCATACCTGAGCTCGAAAGGAGTAGCTTCGATGATCCCCTATACCTGGTTGGAAGAGGCTGCCGAGCGGATCGCTCCGCACATCCGCGCCACACCTCTCTCCTACGATCCGAATAACGACTTATTTTTGAAGTGGGAAAATCACCAGGTGACCGGTTCATTCAAAGCCCGCGGAGCGTTGAATAAAGTCTTGAATCTCCAGCCCTGGGAGATCGAGCGCGGGCTGGTAGCGGCATCCGCCGGGAATCACGGGCAGGGGGTAGCGCTGGCAGCCCAGCTGGTGGGAGCGCAGGCCGATATATTCGCCTCCGAGGATGCCACACCAACCAAATTGGAAGCCATGCGCGCCCTGGGCGCCACCGTTCACCTGGTTCACGGCGGCTATGGAGAGGCTGAGGCAGCCGGGATCGATTATGCCGCCGAACACGAGGCGGTCTGGATATCACCGTATAATGATGGGCAGGTCATTGCCGGGCAAGGCACCCTGGGATTGGAATTACTGCAAGAGCTGGCAAATTTACCCGAATCGACCTGGGTCGTCCCGGTCGGTGGAGGGGGGTTAATTTCAGGCATGGGAGCAGCCCTGGAGGCGTTCTTCCCGGCTGACGGAACAGCGATTGAAGCAGACGAAAGCTCCCAGCCAGTCCGAAAACCGCGCCTGATTGGGGTACAATCGACTGCCTCGCCGTTCATGCACGCACTGTTCACCCAGGGAAGCCAGGCCGGCGTGGTTGAGCTGGACAGCCTGGCAGACGGATTATCCGGGCCGGTGGAAGCCCAATCCCTAACCATTCCTCTGGTGCATAAGTTTGTGAATGAGATCGTCTTGGTCGAGGAAGCCGAGATTGAGCACGCCATCGCCTATGCCTGGGAGCGTTATCACGAGCGAATTGAGGGCTCGGCAGCCGTCGCCCTGGCAGCGGTGCTGGAACAGCGGATTTCTGCCCGCCCGGCAGTTGTCGTTCTGACCGGTGGAAATATCCAGCCGGAGCTCCACCAGGCTCTGCTCGACCGGTCTGCGCACCTGGAATAATATATTTTTAATTGCTGGTGAATGGTAAAACCCATGGATTACACACCCGATGACTTAATGGTTGTTTGCATCTCCCGCCTGATCGAAGACGGTGAGGTAGTAGCCCAGGGCCTGGCGACACCACTGGTTACAGCAGGCTACTTACTGGCGCGGGCTACCCATGCCCCAAATCTTTATTTCGCCTCGGCGATCGGGCAGGGGATTTGCCGGACCCCGGCGCCGCTGGGCTTGTTGTGGATCGAAAACTTGTGGCTGGATCGCGCCCTGACCAGCGTGGGCTTTGTGCGCGCCGCGGCAGATGTGCTGCCCACTCTGCGCCCCAAAGAGTTCTTCCGGCCTGCTCAAATCGACTCCGCGGGCAACTTCAATAATATTGCCATCGGGCAGAACTATCGCCAGCCGCGCCTGCGCATGCCGGGAACCGGTGGCATTCCGGATGTGACGACTTTTATCGACGACATTTATCTATACGTGCCGCGCCATTCGCGGGTGACTTTTGTGCCCCAGCTGGATTTCCTCTCCGGGATGGGCTACAACCCCGCTCGCACCCGTGGCTCCGGGCCGCGCTACCTGATCTCGGACCTGGGCGTCTTTGACTTCGCCCACGAACGGATGCGCCTGGTGAGCATCCATCCGGGGGTAGAGCTGACCCGCCTGCAGGCCCGCACCGGCTTTGAGCTGGAAATCCACCCCGATCTGCACGAGACGCCGCCCCCCAGCCCGGAAGAGCTGCGTTTGCTGTACGAGGAAATCGATCCGCTTAATATCCGCAGCCTGGAAGGTATGAGCGGCGGCTCGCGGCGGGAATTATTACATCAAATAATCCGGACTGAAATGCAATCCGAGCCAGCGAAGGTGGTCTGATTGCATAAGGTTAACCGTCTGCCTGTTTCCACCGCAAAGCTATCCGGGAAGCCGCCAGGGTTGGCGCGCCTGGCTGCCTGCCTGGCGTTATTCAGCCTGCTGCTCTCGATTTGCGCTCCGACCCTGGACGCTCGGGCTGCTCCCAACTCTCAGACGACCAGCCCCAGCGAGCAGGCCGCCGCCATCCTGGAACGGATGCAGCCTGAACAACGCATCGGGCAGCTCTTTTTAGTCTCCTTCAAAGGCACAGATGCCGGTCCGGATTCTGAGATCTACAACTGGATCAATGAGCATTACGTGGGTGGCGTGATTTTACAGGCCGAAAACGACAATTTCGTCGCTGGCGAGAACGTCCTGAACCAGACTCAGGCGATCACCCGCCAATTACAATCCAACCAGTGGGCCGTTGCCCAACAAACCCGGACTGATCCGGTGAGCGGCGCCAGCTACACTCCACCCTTCGTACCCATGTTCGTGGGCATCAAACAGGAAGGCGATGGCTACCCATATGACCAGATCTTAAACGGGGTCACCGGGCTGCCGAATCTCATGGCCATGGGCGCTACCTGGAATCCCGGTCTGGCAGGCGAGGTCGGAAAAATCGTCGGCTCGGAGCTGCAAAGCCTGGGCATCAACCTGCTCATCGGCCCATCGCTGGATGTCCTGGAAAATACCTATTCCGAAGGCAAAAATAACCTGGGGACGCGCACGTTCGGTGGCGATCCGTTCTGGGTCTCCGAGATGGGTAAGGCTTACATCGCCGGCATTCACACCAGCAGCGAAGGGCGGGTGGCGGTAGCAGCCACCCACTTCCCGGGGCATGGCGGCTCGGACCGCTTACCGGAGGAAGAAGTCCCCACCGTACGCAAGTCACTCGAGCAGCTCAAAGGTTTCGAGCTGGCGCCTTTCTATGCTGTAACTGGAAATGCACCGACATCAGATGCCACCGTGGACGCACTGCTCGTCTCTCACATCCGCTACCAGGGATTCCAGGGCAATATCCGGGCAACAACCCGCCCCGTCAGTTTTGATCCGCAGGCGTTCAACCTGCTGATGCAGCTCCCGGCGATCTCCACCTGGCGCTCGAATGGCGGCTTGATGATCAGCGATAACCTGGGCAGCCAGGCTGTACGGCGGTTCTATGAGCTGACCAGCCAGACATTCGATGCCCGGCGAGTGGCATTAAATGCTTTTCTGGCCGGTAATGATCTGCTGTATGTAGCCGATTTCACCTCTGGCGAATTCCCCGAAACCGCCGAAGCTACGGTCCAGACCCTGCAATTTTTTGTCGACAAGTATCGTGAGGACCCGGCATTTGCCCAACGGGTTGACCAATCGGTTTTGGATATTCTGACCCTGAAATTGAAATTATATGGCGATTTCACTCTCAGCCAGACCCTGGCGAGGGCAGACAATCTGGCGAATATCGGAAAACGCAATTCGGTGGTCTTCGACGTAGCCCGCGAAGCAGCCACACTGATCAGCCCCTCTTCGCAAGAGCTGGACGATTTACTGCCCGACGCTCCTAACCGCAACGATCGCATGGTGTTTATCACCGACACCCGGCCGGCCCAGCAGTGCAGCAGCTGCGCGCCTTTTGATACCCTCCCGGTGAATGCCCTGGAAGAGGTCATCATCCGCCGCTATGGCACAGCCGGCGGCGGACAGATCACGCCAGCCTACCTGACATCCTATTCCATCAGCGACCTGCAGACCATGCTGGCGGGTGAGCCAAGGACCACCCAGATGGACGTCGATTTGAGTCGTGCCCATTGGATTGTGGTTTCCCTGCAGGACAACACATCTCAATATCCTGCCTACCAGATTTTGAGCCAGTTCCTCTCCCAACGCCCCGATCTGTTCCAACAAAAACGGCTGATCGTCTTCGCATTCAATGCCCCGTTTTACCTGGACGCCACCAATATTACCAAGCTGACGGCGTATTATGCCCTGTACAGCAAAGCCCCCGCTTTTCTTGACATGGCAAGTTACCTGTTATTTCGGGAAATCCGGGCTACCGGCGCTCTGCCCATCACAGTGCCAGGAGTCTACGATCTAAATACGGCTTTATTCCCGGATGCAGCCCAGATCCTGCAGGTGATGCTGGATACACCCCAAACCGATACAATCCCTGGCACCGGCACTCCCGAGGTACTTCCACCCATGGAATACGCCGTCGGGGATACGTTAGCCCTGCGCACCGGGGTGATCCTGGACAATAATGGCAACCC
>JAJZSS010000041.1 GCA_021849525.1 Chloroflexota bacterium | reverse complement strand
TTGCCTGGCTGCCGAGCTGCACCCGCCTCATTAGCGGCCTGGCGAAAGCCAAGCTTGCCTTCCTTGATCCAGCGATAAACGGTTTTTGGGTGGACACGTGCCCATTCCGCCACATCCGGCACGGTTAGTAAGTTGCGGGCATTCCAGGTGCCCGGTGGTGGGTGTGTAAATTGTGTGGTCATCTCCTTTTCTCCCGCCGGCTTTTGCCAGGGGAGAATCAAAAAGCCGGCACTCAATAGAAATCTATTAAGTGCCGGCAATAAGTGCCAGTGTTTAATGCTGTCATCACTTATAACCTACTGAGAGGAAACCCACCCTCTCCGCAGGCGACGATCGCTCAGTGTCCGCTGGGCGATCTCAACTTTTAAGCGATAATCTTTCATTGTACGTACTCCTCAACGATTGGCTGGACATCGTAGGACATCGGGAGGGCGATTTTGACTTCCGTTACCGTCTGTACCTGCCCGACCGGTAAACCTCCAGAATGGATACAAATCATGATACACTTGAACCATCGCCCAAGTAGATGCCTTGATTTCCTACCACCTTTCGAGGTATTCTTTTATCCGTCTGTTTGCACTTACAGTTTGAAACCAGGCTTGCATAACGGCCGATTTCTTTCTATAATTGTAAAAGTTGCGCAGCTGCTATAAAGTTTGTAGGTGGAGAGCAGCCACCCATACTCCCACTAAGCCACCGAACTGCGTAAGTCCTGGATTGTAGTTCTTAAGTATACAATCTCCGCCCGTGTGAATATTATCCTCGTTGGATCCAATAAATCATACTAAGTTGACATAGAACCATCCGAAAGGAGGTGCAGCATCCAGCCTGATCACTACTCCTAGTGCAGCCATATGTGATTGATCAATCTATATACCTCACAAGAAGGAGAGAGACATGTCCCGGAAACTACTTATTGTTTTTAGCGTCGTAATCGCTATCGGCATGCTGGCTACCGCGTGCAGTGGCGCCCAGACCGAAGTGCCGGCAACCGCCAGTACCGGTGAAGAGGTCGCTCCTGCTGTCGAAACGGTCGAAGTCATTAAGACAGTCGTCGTCGAGGTGCCAGCAGCGGGTGAAGCCCAACCCCCAGAAATCATCCAGGCGGCTGGCTATGGAGAAACCTTGCAAGCCATCCTGAATCGCGGCAAAGTCGTGTGCGGCGTGCACACTGAGCTGCTTGGCTTCGGGTATCTGGACGAGAATGGGCGCAACATCGGCTTCGACATTGACCTATGCCGAGCCATTGCTGCGGCTGTCCTGGGTGATCCCGAGGCAATCGAGGCCGTCCCGATCACCGCAGCCGATCGCGGCCCGGTCTTGCAGACCGGCGAGGTCGATGTGGTCACTCGCAACATGACCTGGACATCCAAGCGCGATGCAGAATGGGGCAACTTTACATGGATCACGTTCTACGACGGTCAGGGCTTTCTGGTGCGTGCGGACAGCGGGGTCACCTCGCTGGAAGAAATGGATGGCGCTACAGTGTGCGTTACTACCGGCACAACCACGGAGAGGAACCTGGCAACAGCCTTCGGTGATGCTGGTCTGACATACGAGGCGGTCACTTTTGAGGAAACCTCAGCCGTTTACGGCGCCTACGAGGAAGGCCGCTGCGACGTGGCTACCAGCGACAAATCGCAGCTAGCTGCCGTGCGCGCCGGCTTCCAAAATCCGGATGACCATCTTATCCTGGATATCACCATCTCCAAAGAACCACTGACACCGGCAGTACCGACTGGCGACGCTCAGTGGCTGGATATCGTCAAGACGGTGATGTGGGGGTTGATCAATGCTGAGGAGTACGGGATTACCTCAGCGAACGTAGAGGAAATGAAATCCAGCGAGAATGCGGACATACGCACACTGCTCGGCGTGGAAGGAGAATCTGACTGGGGCTACGGCACTCTCGGCCTCGAGGCGGATTCACTGGCGCAAGCAATTGCCGCTGTCGGTAACTACGGCGAGATCTACGACCGCTACTTCGGTACAGAAGGCATCGCCTTTACACTGGATCGCGGCTTAAATAACCTGTGGACCAATGGTGGCTTGATCTACGCGCCGCCGATCAAGTAATCGTTATAGACACTCCTGGTTGGGTGTGCAGCCTGCTTGCTAATGGACTGCACACCCAACGCCGGGACCACCAAGACACCTGATGGTAACAGATAAGTATTTCCACAAGAAAACCCCCATCTGGCGTGACGAGCGCGTGCTTAAAGCTGCCGCGCAAATCATTTCTTCACTCGTTGTCTTTGGAATCCTTTACTGGGCGATTGGCAACTTCTTAGAGATCACCCAGCAGCGCGGCATGCCGCTAAGTTACGGATTCCTGGATGAAGCTGCAGGTTTCCCGATCAAGGAATCTTTCATCCCTTATGAATCAACCATGTCCTTTGGAAGAGCCGTCCTGGTCGGGCTGATCAACACCCTTGTAGTGTCCGTTTTGGGAATCCTGTTCGCCACACTGTTGGGCTTTCTCATCGGTCTGATGCGGCTCTCTTCCAACTGGCTTATCAGCCGCATCGCGCTGGCTTATATCGAGTTTCACCGCAACATACCTCTTTTGGTCTTGCTGTTTCTGTGGTATTTCGGTGTCTTTACCCGGCTTCCAGATGTAAAAGAGAGCATTACACTACCAGGACCAACATACATCAACCAGAGGGGCTTTTACCTTACCTGGCCCCACTTATCTGACAGGGGTGCTCTATTCGCAACCTCGATTGCAGCTGGTATCATCCTGGCGATCATCACGTGGGTTGTACTACGCCGTATCCGGGAGGACAAAGGCAGGGAGACGTATTTCGGCAGGGTCAGCCTGACGGTACTGATCCTGGTGCCACTGATTGGCTGGTTCGCTTCTGGTGGTGAGCCGCTATGGTTCGATGTCCCGGTGCTGCAGGGCTTCAACTTTCAGGGCGGATTGCGCCTGACAACCGAGTTTGCAGCTCTGTTGATCGGCCTAGCCATGTATACTGCCGCGTTTATCGCTGAGGTGTTCCGAGCTGGCATCCTCGCTGTGCAGAAGGGGCAGATCGAAGCAGCCAGTGCAGTGGGACTGCGCTACTCTCAGGTTTTGATGTTAATCATCATTCCGCAGGCGATGCGCGTCATCATCCCGCCAATGATCAGCCAGTATTTGAATTTGACGAAGAACTCGAGCCTGGCACTGGCGATTGGCTACCAGGAGCTCTTTGCAATCGGAAAGGTCACCATCAATCAGGCAGGTCGAGCTGTGCCGGTCTTTATCTTGATCATGGCGACCTATCTCGCCATCAGTCTTCTGACTTCGATTATCCTGAATATATACAATAAACGCGTGCAATTTATCGAGCGATAAATATGACATCCACCTCTGATGGAGTAGGCCCTCCTTCACCACCTGGCGCGATGGAATGGATCCGAAAGAACCTGTTCAGCAACTGGTACAACAGTCTGCTAACGATCCTGGGTGCAACGGTGGTGTACTTTACCCTGATTAACATCATCACCTGGGTGTTTAACACTGCAGACTGGCGTCCGGTGACAGTGGCCCCACTCCTGTATTTGGTAGGCCAGTACCCCCGGGAGGAACTGTGGCGTGCAGGCATAAGCCTACTGATGGTCACCTTCCTGGTGGGCATGAGCTGGGGTGTTTGGAAGCGATATGTCAGGGCATTTGCTATTTTTATGGGCATTCTGCTGGG
Source organism: Chloroflexota bacterium (assembly GCA_021849525.1). Lineage (GTDB taxonomy): Bacteria > Chloroflexota > Anaerolineae > Anaerolineales > UBA4823 > JAJZSS01. Next base: position 5,059 of record JAJZSS010000041.1, on the reverse strand, counting down.
CATCCTGGCTGTTTTTCCGTTGGAAACAACCACCATAACGCTCCCAATACGAGCGTTCATGCTCATCAATCCATTCCTGATCTACCTGGGGTACCGGATCGGGAGGCTTCAGTCTGTCCACGGTCGTCACGTTGCGACGTTGTGGTTGATCACTCTACTGTTGATTCCGCTAGTGATCCTGCCAGGATTTGAGAACTCCAGCCTGCTGCCAAAAGTCCCGACGACAGTGTGGGGTGGGCTGCTGATCACTCTTCTGCTCTCAGTCGGTGGGATCGTGCTATCCTTTCCCATCGGGGTGCTACTGGCGCTAGGCAGACGTTCATCCCTGCCGGTAGTCAAACTGTTTTCGATTTTCTTCATTGAAGTTGTGCGTGGTGTACCCCTGGTCACGATATTATTTATGTTCTCGATCATTCTGGCGCTCTTCCTGCCCAGCGAATCGAGAATCGACCGGGTGATCCGCGCTCTGATGGGCACCGTAGTCTTCAGTGCGGCTTACACCGCTGAGAACGTGCGCGGAGGGCTGCAAGCCATTCCACCCGGACAGGTGGAAGCTGCTAAAGCGATGGGGTTGAAAAACTTCCATATCACAATTTTGATCGTTCTGCCCCAGGCGCTGCGATTGGTGATCCCAACGATCGTTGGACAGTTCATCTCGCTGTTCAAGGACACTACCCTGGTTTACATCGTGGGAATTAATGATTTATTGGGGATTGGTAATGCAGTGTTAAACTTAAATCCTGAGTTCGTACGGCTGCAGATGGAAGTTTATCTGTTCATTGCGGTGATCTTTTGGGTGTTCAGCTACTTTATGTCATACGCCAGCTTGCAGTTAGAGAAAGCTTTGGGTGTCGGAGAACGCTAGAACAGAGGGAACTATGAGCGAACAGAATAAGGACGACCAACCGATCGTCATCGCCCGTGACGTACATAAGTGGTTCGACAACTTCCAGGCTTTGAAAGGGATCAACATGGAAGTGAAGATTGGCGAGGTAATCGTGATCTTCGGTCCTTCTGGCTCTGGTAAATCGACCTTCATCCGCACGCTGAACCGCCTGGAGGAGCACCAACGCGGTACGATCATCATCGATGGTATCGAACTCTCACATGACGTGCGCAACATCGAGCGGGTACGACGGGAGATCGGGATGGTATTCCAGCAATTCAACCTGTTCCCACACCTGACCGTGCTGCAGAACATCACCCTGGCACCAATCTGGGTGCGCAGGTGGTCAAAGGAGAAAGCAGACGAAATCGCAATGCAGCTGCTGGAACGGGTGGGCATCCCAGAGCAGGCGCAGAAATTCCCTGGTCAACTCTCAGGTGGTCAGCAGCAGCGAGTCGCCATCGCACGGGCGTTGGCGATGCAGCCGAAAATCATGCTCTTCGACGAGCCGACTTCGGCGCTTGACCCGGAGATGATTAAAGAGGTGCTGGATGTGATGGTTGAGTTGGCGAAGAGTGGGATGACCATGCTGGTGGTCACACATGAGATGGGCTTCGCGCGGGCGGTCGCTCATCGCATGTATTTCTTCGATGGGGGCTTGATCGTGGAGAGCGGCACACCTGACCAGATCTTCAAAAACCCGCAGCAAGACCGCACAAAGCTGTTCCTGTCGCAGATCCTATCGCATTAGATTTTACTTTTCAGCGAACGCAGAACTCGAAATTCTGCAAGGAAGATGTTTCACTTATGCGGGTTCGGAAGTTCCCTTGATAGTGTTGAATGAATATTAATAAGAGACATCCACCAGCGGGCCACCTCCAACACCTGGGAGTGAGTGCAGTCGTATATCAGATCATCATCAGCGTCTATCACCCAGTTCCGTTTGTCGACCAGGATCACCCGCAGTGCAGATCAAACAATTTCATAGCAGAGTTGCCAGTGGATGAGGAGATACGGAGCTACCTCTCGGTCACCGTTCAATCACTGGCAAGTAAATTTCCCAGGAAGCTAAGAAGACCTGCTATTAGAAGTCAAGAGGTCGAACCTTAAAAAATCTATCGAATAATGAATGCTGCCCTCCAGTGAAGTCTCAGCTTATACACAATAAAATCTGATGCCACCAGAATCTCATACGCTCAGCGGAGGGGGGACCCACCAAAAGGATAGGTCCGCTGGACGGCTACGGGACAGTTTATTATTTTTAATGGCATGCCATCGAGCGAAGCCATTGTCAGGTCATGACCTTCGATAGATGATTTTACACCACAGGCAGTCAGTAAACCGGAAAACCCGATCATTAAAGCCAAGAAGAGTAAGGAGACCTGGCGAATGTTTCGGGGCATGGATAGCATCTCCATTAGCCAGTGTACTGCTGGATTGTCTTTCGAATTATCCTGGGTTTGACCGCTGCGGTGTGGCGGTACACTCTACCTTCTGGCACAACAATTTCGGGGAACCGCTGTCGCGCGGTTGCATAAACGCTCGGCCTGAAGATGCTAAACTGATCTTCCGCTGGACACAGCCTTCGGTTCCGTACGATCCCGGTGATATGACGATTGGCCTACCGGGCGGAACCAAGGTTGAGGCGAATGAAACGTGATGGTATCTTCAAAGCCAGTTACAAAATCAATTTTGCTCCTGAGTATCGCCGGGATGCTTATGACATCGTGTAATCTGGCGAGGCCGATGCGATGGAGTTGTGAAAAACCGAGTGGTATGAGCCCGCCGGCAGTCACGGTGCGGCAGACAGGCGCCAAGAAAACAGGTAAAGACCGCAGCATGATTTACTGCATCCACTTAATCACCCATCCATCCAAAAGATAACTAAGCAACTGCCCTGGGAGCTAAAAGGCTACCACTTGACAAGAGAAGAAAACGGTCTATAATCGAAGTATCTTTATTCACTAAAGAAAGTAACTATGCCTCCTAACCTGCTTGGCAATCGCGATCTCATCCGCGACATCAACCGCTCCAACGTCCTGAACACGATCAAGATGTACGGCCCGCTTGGCCGTGCGGAGATCGCCCGGCGCACCGGGCTCAGCCCCGCAACGATCACGGGGATCACGGCTGAGCTAATCGGCAAAAACCTGGTGCTGGAAAAATCGCCGGGTGATTCATCCGGGGGGCGGCCCCCGATCATGCTGGCTTTGAACCCAAGCGGCGGTTTCGTCATCGGGATTAAGCTCACCGAGAACAGCGCGATTGCAGCCCTCACCGACCTGGAGGCGACTGTGATCGCAAAATCGACCACGGCGCTTTCGGGAAACAAACCGGCGCAGGTGGTACAAGACCTGAACCAGGTCGTAAACAGTCTGGTGGAATCCAGCGGCGTGCCGAAGAAACAACTGCTGGGCGTCGGGATCGGCCTGGCGGGTATTGTCGATTCGGCCCGGGGGATTTTGCGCCAGTCACCCATCTCGGGCTGGCAGGACGTGCCGCTGCGCGATCTATTGAAACGCAAGCTGCGGGTGATGACCACCATCGAAAACGACGTCAACACGCTTACTTTAGCCGAAAAATATTTCGGCAGTGGGCAGGGGGTAGATCATTTCCTGGTTGTCACTGTAGGCCGCGGGGTCGGGTTGGGAATTGTGATGAATGGGCGGTTCTACCACGGCGCGGGTGGGGGTGCCGGCGAGTTTGGGCACACTGTGATCGATCCACTGGGGCCGGCGTGCGCCTGCGGGAAGCACGGCTGCCTGGAGACTTTCGTCGCCGATCCCGGATTGGTGCGCATGGCAAACGAATCTGCCGGGCGTGGTGAGCTGGCGCATCCCGTGACGGACGTATGCGAACTGCTCGCGCTGGCCAATGCCGGGGACGCGGCGGCACAGGCTATTTTTGGGCGGGCAGGGAGGATCCTCGGGCAGAGCGTAGTCAACCTGATTGCACTATTCAACCCGCAAAAGATCATCTTCAGCGGCGAAGGTACGCGGGCTGGAGACTTTTTGTTTAAACCGATGTGCGCCGCGATCGAAGAACTGGCACTGCCCAGGCTCTTGCAGGACGCCAAGATCCAGATCGATCCATGGGGCGATGACGCCTGGGCGCGCGGGGCAGCCAGCCTGGTGCTGCGAGAGTTGTTTGAGCCGCCAGTCCTTTCGGCTCCAGGGCTGCTCAACCCATAAAATTATACGCACGAGTTTGTTCACCATCCGAACGGAGTGCCGAAGGAGGCTTCCCATATGACCGATCAATTGCCATTTTCGTTCCCCCGATTCAAGTACTCTGCTATCTGCTGATGATCCATAAGGAGAAGTAATGAAAACCAAACAATCAACCCGCCTGTTTTTTGGCCTGATGCTGCTGTTTGCCCTGCTGCTTGCCGCCTGCGCTCCGGCAGCTGGAACCAGTGCCCCCACCGAACCCGCCAGCAGCGGCACGACTGCCAGTGAAGCCCCGGCAGCTGCGAGCGAACCAGTGACCATCACTTACTGGCATTCGATGAGCAACCCTGAAACCGAGCAGCTGGCCAAGGTTGTCGCAGCCTTCGAAGACCAGAACCCAGAGATCAAGATCGAAGCCACGCGCTATGCTTCAGACGATGACAGTTTCAAAAAAGCGATGCTGACCGCCTCGGCAGCCAACTCCTACCCTGACGCAGCCCGGCTGGATATCGCCTGGGTGCCCCAGTACGCCAACGACGGCGTTCTGCTACAACTCGATGGAGCGATGCCTGAATTTGAGGCCCTGAAAGCTGCGGTCTTCCCCGGCCCGCTCTCGACAACATACTGGAACGGCCATTACTACGGTCTGCCGCTTAACACCAATACCCAGGTACTGCTGTGGAACAAGACCTGGTTCGAGGAGGAGGGCCTGAGCGCAGCGCCCAAGACAATGGAAGAATTCGTGGCGGTCGCCTGCCAGCTAAGCGATCCAGCCCAGGAAAAATACGGCTACGCCCAGGGAGGCACTTATTTCTGGGCGCCGGCGCCAATCTTCTATGCGATGGGCGGGGCGTTCATCGATGAAGGCATGACCACCGCCAGCGGCTACATCAACGGTCCCGGCAGCGTGGCGGCGTTTACAATGCTCAAGCAGCTGTATGATGATGGCTGCCTCTCGCCTAACCTGATGGGCGGGGGTATACCCACCGACGCTGGTCACGCC
>JAJZSS010000040.1 GCA_021849525.1 Chloroflexota bacterium | reverse complement strand
CCGCAGGTACCAGTTGCCGTCCCAGGTGCTGCGCTCAATGGCCTGAGCCAGGTCGGAGGCGCGCTGGCGATACCCTGTAGCGACCTCCTCGTAACCCCGGTGTTCGCACAATTCGGCAAAACGGTTTAGGGTGCTGTATAGAAACCAGCCCAGCCACGTGCTTTCACCGCGGCCCTCAATTCCTACCCGGTTCATCCCATCATTCCAGTCCCCGCCGCCCATCAAAGGCAGGTTGTGTATGCCGGAGGTCATTCCTTTTTGCAGCGCCCGCCGGCAGTGCTCAAATAAACTATAAGTTGTGCTGGTTTCAGGGTATAGCCCATAATTCTCATGCTGCCCGGGTTCCAACACAGGTCCATGGCGGAAGGGTATCTTCTCGCTTAAAACTGCATATTCACCGGTGAGGCGGATGTATTCGGCAGTTACATAAGGCAGCCACAGTAGATCGTCGCTGATCCGGGTGCGCACACCGCGCCCGGATGGTGGGTGCCACCAATGAAGAACATCCCCTGCTTCGAATTGATGCCCTGCGGCGCGTAAGATATGGGCGCGGGCTTCCTGGGGAGCGACATAGAGCAACGCCAGTACATCCTGAAGCTGGTCGCGATACCCATAAGCTCCGCTGGATTGGTAGTAGGCGGTCCGACCCCAGATGCGGCAAACCAGGGTCTGATAGAGCAGCCAGCGATTGAGCAGCAGGTCAAAGGCGGGCTCGGGGGTGTGGACCTGCACCCCACCCAGGAGATCATTCCAAAACCGGTTATTCCCCTCCCAGGCGGCCTCTACCTGGCGGATGTCCTGGTACTGGCGAACGAACGCCAGAGCTGTATCCCGGTCCGCGGCCTCACCCAGAACAAAGAAGACTTGTTCCATTGCTCCTGGTTGGATGTCAATATGGAGCTGCAGGGCTGCGCAGGGGTCCAGTCCTGCCTCCACTAACCCCGTCAATCCGATTCGCTTAAGGGCGGCGGGTTCTTCCATGCTTCCCATGCGGCCCAGGAATTCCGTGCGGTCGGCGGTCAGGCCATGGAGCGGATTGCTGGCAGAAACAAAGGCCACATTTTTTGAGAACTCGGTATTGTATGGGTTACGGACCAGCAAAGCCTGAGGCTCGCTATTAAATTCTGGGATCAGGTATTGTTGAGAATTTTCACGGTTTACTCCTAAAACCCATTCAACATAATAGGTGGCAGTAATGCGTCTTGCCTGGTCCCAGGTATTTTCCAAACGGAGCTGCAGGATTTTCAATGGGGCATCCGGTGGACTGAACACCCTGAGCTGCTGCCTTAATCCGTGACTGTGGTGTTCGAAGATCGTGTATCCGGCGCCATGGCGTGTAAGATAGGGAGCCGGGGCAGAGGCAGGTTGGGGAGTGGGGGACCAGACAATCGCTGTTTCTTCATCTCGTAAATACAGCACCTCATGCGGTTCGTTCGAGACCGGATCGTTTCCCCAGGGACTCAATCGATTTTCCCCGCTGTTTTCAGCCCAGGTAGCGCCCAATCCGGACTCGGATGTCAGGAAGCCGAAGTGTGAATTAGCGATGACATTTACCCAGGGAGCGGGTGTTACCTGACCCGGCGAAAGATAGGTGCAATACTCGCCCCCATCCGGGCTGAATCCACCCAGGCCGTTATCATACAACAGGCCCTGCGGACGGGACAGGGGCTCCGTTGGTTGTGGGTCTATGCCCCCGGGCAAGGTTGGTGAGAAGGGAGGCAGTCGAGATGGTTTATGCTCAAGCGCTGGTGTACGCAGCAGATGATCAGAAAGAGTACCGCGGGCGCCGTCTAATACCACCCGCGCTGCGGTTTCCAGGAGCACCCGGTCCGATTCTCCCATGTGGTCAGCATGGAGCAAGAAGATGCCCCCGCGGCGATTTAGCCATCCTTCGCTTTCTGTGCTCGCGACCAGGCGGTAAAACTGCGAGCTGAGCTCCTGGTTATAGCTGGTGCCTTGTTTGTCAAATACTACCAGATCAACCATCAGCTGGCGCTTGCGCCAGAAAGTATGCGCCTGGAGAAGTTCTTTAACCAGTCTGAGGTCATCTTCGTTCCCAATCTCGGCAAGCAGGATGGGGTAATCACCGGATATTGCAAAAGGCCACAGACCCGTCTGGCTTTTTTGATTGGTCGATAACTGCTCGGGGCTGGCTCGCAAAGCAGCGGATGGAAAAACCAGCAAAGACAGCAGGGTTTGAAAATCCTTTAACTGGCTAGTAGTTACCTCTAAGTCATTCATATCTACTTCAGCAAGCACTCGGGCTTGTTCCAGGGCGGCCTGGACTGCACCCAGGGAGGAATAGCGGTCGATAATTGCTCGAGAGCCCTCTGCTGAGCGCGCTGCGGCGGTTAAGAAAGCTAATTGGAGAGAGCCATGTGCTGGTAGATAGATTACCTGGCTTATCGAAAAGATCGGGTCTAAAGATGGACCTATGCCGGGTCGCGATCCGCCTTCCAAGGCTGCAGGATTTCGTGTCGTTCGACCCCGTCCCAGGAAACGGCCGCGGTCAGTTTCCAGCCTGGGGCGTACCACTGTTGCCTCGCCTGAGCTGGTAACCAAGGCATGGGCTACATAAATCCCTGGCTCCGATCCGGATCGCGGCCGGCGGTGGAACATTAAACCATTGCCTCTGGGTAGTCGCTCGCTTTCAATGAACAGTTTGTTGAATGCCGGATGGCGGGCATCATCGATTTGGGGAGCAAGGACGAGCTCTCCATAGCTGGTCAAGCGCAAACGCCGCGGCAGGTCGCCATGGTTTGTCAGGGTCACCAGGCGAATCTCGCAATCGTCATCTGGGGCAACAAATACTTCAGTAACCTGGGCCAGGGAGCCGTAACGACGGTGGAATTCGGCGGAGTGACCGCTAAAGAGGACATCTTCCTCGTCGCCAGCCACTAGAGTTGGCTGGAGAGTGGATGACCAAATTGCGCCACTTTCCTGGTCCTGGAGGTAGATCCAGGTCCCCCAGTTATCCAGTGTGGTGTCGGATCGCCAACGGGTGAGATCAATATCCTCCCAGGCGCTATATCCCCCACCCGCAGCGGTGATTAAAATGCGGTAGTGGCCATTCGAGAGGAATTGGGCTCTGGGTTGTGGCGCCTGCGGGGCCACTTTCCATGGGCTGGCAAGCAGGCGGGGACGTATGACCCGCAGTGCTGGAGCTGCCTCGGGATTCAGGCGCTCGTCAGGGGCATCTCGGGGAATTTGTTCCAATAATAATAGCTCGACGCTCTGGATGCGCGGGTCGTTCTGAAAACGCCGGACTATTGCATCCTCATGTAGATAATTGACCAGCGATAGCATGATCATTCCCTGGTGATGAGCCATGTAAGATTGAACGATCGCCTTTTCCTGGCCCTCAGCCAGGCGCGCTGGGGTATAGTCGGCTGCTTCATAAAAGCCGTACATTCCCAGCATCCCCTCTTTTTTGAGATGTTCTATGTTCTGGAGAACTGCGCCCGGGCGCAAGGGCAGTGCGAGCAGTGAGGCGTAAGGGGTAATGACCAGGTCATCGGCTGCACCACGCTTATAACCTAATCCTGGCACTCCAAAAGCGCGATATTGGTAGAATTGGTTCGAGTCAAAACGGTAATATCCCGATTCAGATATTCCCCAGGGGGTCTTTTTCTCACGCCCATATTCAATCTGGCGATCAGAAACAACTTCAAGTGTCTGACCAAGCAGTGTGCCGGGTAGGGCGGATACCACCAGGCGCGGCATGAGATACTCGAACATGGTGGCACTCCAGGAGATGAGAGCCTGGCGGCCGTCTATATGTGTAAAGGGGCGAGACAGGTACAGCCAATGGCTCTGTGGAACCTCGCCTTTGGCGATAGCAATCAGGCTGGCCAGGCGCGCTTCCGAGGCAAGGAGATCATAATAATTCAAATCCAGGCTGCTGCTGGTGACGTTGTAGCCGATATGGAATACCTGGCGTTGAGGATCGAATAGAAAGGAAAAATCCATCATCTGGAAGAGGGCATCGCTGCGCTGTGCCAGGTCTTCAAATTCGTTTACAAGCTGCTCGGCCCTTATTCCGTCATTATCCAGGGTGTCCCGCAAGCCCTGGACCCAGCGGAGTGCGTCTTCCCGGTCAACAGCATCCAGAATATTCACAGAAGCCTTAAGCTTTTCCAAAGCCAGGAGTGCTGTTTGGATAGCTGCAGGAATTTCTACCAGGGATAGCTGCTCAGGAAATGCTGTCTTCAGCGCGTGCCAGGCTTCTCCTATGCCTGGAGGTAATTCTTGATCCTGGAAGGGCGCCGGTATATTTTGAAAATAAGCTGTCCAGGGAAGAATTGATTCAATGCAGCGCTGGATACTATTGAGCTGCTGGCGTGCTGCCCGGTTGTAGTACCGCAGGCGGCGCAGGACTTCGGGCTCCAATTCTGTGGGGTTATTTTCCACCAGCTCCACGATGAGACGATCGAGCTCGGACCAACTCAATGGTGAAATCTGACCGGTCCCCCTGCTTCCGAGATCGGTGAGCAGCCCAACCCACTTTGCAGGCTCTTCTTTCACGGATAAGATGGCTTGAACTAATAAGCTGAGAGTCTTGCGCAACTTTTGGATCGCCTGCCGGAGAGAGGGGGTATCCAATTCCTGGAAGATAGCATCCAGCAAGTCTATAGCGTCAATCAGCCCTTCGAAAGACTCCCAGCGCAAGACCGGCCTGGTTGGTACTTCTAAACAACCCTGGCGCAGCGCGATAAGGCAAGCCGCCAGATTGCCGCTATCTACCGTAGATACGTAGCGAGGGTGTAATGGATCCAGGCTGCGGGTATCGTACCAGTTTATAAAATGACCCCGGTATCGCTCGAGCTTTTCGAGGGTGTTCAGGGAGGATATCAGACGCGTAGATAAGGTCAATGGCTCAAGATAGCCAAGATCGTACGCACCCAGGGCAGAAAGCAGCGCCAGACCGATATTGGTTGGCGATGTCCGGTGAGCGACAATTCCCAGGGGCGCCTCTTGAAAGTGGTCGGGGGGTAACCATTGATCCTCAGGGCCGATGAACTGCTCAAAGAAAAGCCAGGTACGGCGCGCCAGCCGGCGTAGCTCTCGTTTCTGGCTGCTGTCAAGTTTTTCCTCCTTACGCTGTAAAGGTCGGCTGATCCAGACAGCTATCGCGGGCGCCAGTAACCAGGCTGTCAACAAAGGAGCTGCCCACGGCAGTGCGTCCGGTCGCAGCAGGGCGATTGAGACAGCTGCAGAGATTGCCAGGATTGGGGATACCGCCATTTGCAACCAGATCGCCAGAGCGCCTTGATCTCCCAGGCGGCGGGCGACCTGGTCGCTGGTCGTCCAGCGCAGCAGCCCGCGACGCGTGATGCCCAGCCGCACCAATGTCTTGACAATTGCATCTGTTACAGTGTAGGCCTCGTAAGGTAAAAAAGTTAGCGCCAGTAGCCAGCGTAAGAAGCTGTTCTGCAGCGAAGCCTCGCTCTGACGTACAGGTTCGCCACTCATTCTCCGGCGGAATAATCCGAAGATCCCGGTTGCTACTGGTACAGCGAGGACGAGCGATCCGATCACCGTCCAGAATCCAGGATACCCGGGCAAAACGAGCCAACCAGCCAGGAAAAACAACACAAGGGCTGGGGGCACCAGGCTGCGACGCAGGTTATCCAGAATCTTCCAGCGACTGATCACCGAAAGGCGTTGTGAGAACAGCCAGGGGAGAAGCTGCCAATCGCCACGTGTCCAGCGGTGTTGCCGGCGGGAATGCACCAGTAAGTTAGAGGGCACGTCTTCGACCAGGACGGTACCAGTCACTAAAGCTGTCCGACCATGAATGCCCTCCAACAGGTCGTGGCTCAGCAGAGAATTTTCTGGAATACAGCCCTCCAGGCTGCGCTCGAAACTCTTGACCTCATAAGCCCCTTTGCCGACATAGCTGCCCTCGCCAAAGAGATCCTGGTAAACATCTGACACGGCCCGGGTGTAAAGATCCAGGCCAGTATCCCCCGAGAAGATCCGGGCAAAGTAAGATCCAGTGCTGCTGAGCGGATTTATGTCCGTTCGTGGCTGGAGAATGGTATATCCTGAAGCGACTACTGCATCACATTTCCCCGTTTTGGATGGCTTGAGACGGGCGCGGTTCAGTGGATGAGCCAGGACTGCAATTAATTCCTGAGCAGCATCGCGGGGTAGAATCGTATCAGCGTCCAGGGTGATGATGTAACGTGCGTGCTGGAGCAAGGATAGCTCACCTTCGTAGAATGGGAATGAGGAAGATATATCCGGTAAGTCACCGCCCGGAGGGACGGCTTGTGAAGCCAGAATCAAGCGATTAAGCTCGTGTAGCTTCCCTCGCTTACGCTCCCAGCCCATCCAAACACCCTCGGCTGGATTCCACTGCCTCTTTCGATGGAAAAAGGCGAAGCGCCTAACCGGGAGGCCATCTGACCCGATCTGGGGGTATTTGTCATTCAGGGCGCGAACCGCCTGCCTCGCTTGATCGACAAGTTCGGTATCCCCGGGTTCGTTTTCTGTTGATGAATCCAGGAAATCTGTCACCAGGGCAAAGAATAACCCTGAGTCGAGATTGCGCAGGTAGTGCTGCTCCAGCTGAGCAACCAGCGAATCCACCGCGTCCATCCCGGAGAGCATGGCCGGGATCACGACCAAGGTCACGCAGTCCTCAGGTAAACCCCGGCTGAAATCCATACTGGGAAGGCCTTGAGGCTTGAATACCTGGGTGAAGACCCAGTTGACCAGTTCTATTGCAATGGTAAGCGCTGGAATCAAGGCAAGAACGAAGACTAACGGGAGCTCGGTAGCAAGACCCCCAAAAATTGAGGCAAAGGCCAGAGGAACAATCAGCAATCCCAGGGTCAGGAGAGCAATCGACCCCAGGTATAGAAGGGTGGGATGGCTGCGAGCGAGGCGCTCCCATCGCGGCCAGCCTTGTGGAATATAACCAGTAGACCGTTCCAAAGTGGGGCGGCCCTGACCCAGGAGGTAATGACCAATATGCGCGCCGGGCTGCGAAAGGAATCCATCCCAGCCGGCTTGTAGACCTGTCAGATAATTACCACCATCCTGTCCCGGCGATCCTTGCTCAGGGGGATGGTGATCCATTTCAATGCGTGCCAGGCTTACAACAGTTTGTGCGACGGCCAGCTCATCGGTCAGCCCGAATGTAGAGATTTCTTCCACGGCTTTCCGGTAGCGATCACGTGTCTCAAAGTCCATCCCGGGGTAAATTCTGGCTGGATCCTGGCGCAGGGTTGCCTCGACCAGACTCAAGGTTTCGAAGAAACGCTTCCAATCATGGGTTGCCAGGATACGCAGGCTGCGGATGCTGTTTTCCACCATGGTCGTGTCGTTAACGAGCTGCCCAAGAGAATTTGCAGCCGGTATAATCTTGCCAATAGATTCCACCTTGATATCGGTGACCCGGGCGATTGCTGCCGAAAGGCAATCCAATATTCCCAGGCGGAGCACGGTTGGCAGCGCCCATAGCTCACCCATTGAGAGGGGAAGCACATCCTGGTATGCTCTTACAAAACGCTCGATATGCTCCAGGTTGAGTAAGGCATTCTCGGTTTGGATAATTTTTGAGGAAAGCTCGTAGATGCGCGGTTGCCCATCCGGTAAGCGGGGGAGCTGGCGCTCATACTTGGGAGGAAGATCCTGCTGCACTTCACGAACGGCTTGCGAGGCGACGTGATGATTGTCCAGAAACCATTCAGCGGCTGGCGTCAGTTGTCCAGCCTGGGAAGTTTGGGCTTGTAGGCGACTGGCAGCTTCTTTAAAAATTTTGGTATAAGATGGCAGACGTGCAGTCAAGAGATCAAACGTGCTGCGCAAACGAGAACTCAAACCTGACGAGCGTGGGCTTTGTTCAGGCGCATTCTGCGCAGAGCGCAGATGATCTTCTGCCAGCTGGCGACCCTGAGCCTCCAGGGTGGGTGGCAGGTTTTCCGGCTGGGTATCGGCATTCGTTTCTGTAGGCATGATGGGAGCCTGTTCCAGCACGAATTAGTGGCCTCCTGTTTCCCGGGCTGTGATCTCCGCCTGGGTTAGCTCGATCCGATTGGCTGGTAGATCCTGCAGGATCAGCAGCGGGCTGTTGCCATAAATAATAAAGCCCAGACCCACACTTCCAAAGGGCCAGCGTGTGTCGCCAGAATAGCCGTGAGCACTGATAATCGTCAGATCTACCTGGTTCTCATCTGCGATCTGGTGCAGAGCGCGGCTAATACTGGGGCTGATCTCAAGTTTCGTCTGGATGGTCATGTCGACGCGAGATTTCAAGTCTTCAAGATATTTGATCGCTTCGGAGTGATTTCGCTCCGTCAATTGATTGACCAGCAATAAATCTTCCTGTGAAGCGCTTGTCCGGCGAGGCAGTTCCGGTTGCCGGACAATATGAGCGGCCAGAACCTCGCTGTTATGCGCATGAGCCAGCGATTCGGCGAATGCCAGTGACATTTCTGCTCGCTGTGAACCATCCAGGGGAAGGAATATCTTGTGATATTCCAGACCAGCCAGATCTGCAGCCACACTCTGATAGGCTCGGACGATCATCAGCGAGCGGCGGGCACGAAAGATGACCTGCTGGACAACACTGCTAACATTCCAGGGACTCAGTCCGCTCTGCCCATGACTGCTCATGAGAATCAGATCTGCATTCCACGAATGGGCAAATTCGATTATCTGTTCGGCGGGCCGGCCTTCATAAAGATCTGTAGAAACCTGCAGACCAGCGTTCCGGAGCTGCTCAGCTATTTCTAAGAGATAACTCTCTGCCTCAGCTTTGCGGATCTGCCAATCCACGGGGTCAATCAGACGCATACGGGCGGTCACACCAAAAGGTTCTAAGACACGCAGCAGCATTACCTCGGGCTCACATGTACGGGCAATTGCTAACAGATGAGGTAGAACACACTCTGCTAATTTCGAGCTATC
>JAJZSS010000039.1 GCA_021849525.1 Chloroflexota bacterium | reverse complement strand
AACCTGGAGATCGAAGGCATCGGACCCGGCGCCGGAACCGAAAGAGACCATCAGAATGCGGTCGCCCGGCTCGGCGATATCCAGGATAGCCGTCAGGCCGATGATCGCCGCACCGGCATAGGTATTACCAATCACCGGCACCAGCAATCCGGGGGCAATCTGCTCTTTGGTAAAGCCCAGCATCTCGCCCACCCGCTGCGGGAATTTGCTGTTGGGCTGGTGGAAGACGGCATAGCGATAATCTGCCGCTGTGGTATGGCTGGCATTCATTAAAGTGCTGGCCGCTTCAGAAACATGCTTGAAATAAGCCGGCTCACCGGTGAAGCGCTGCCCATGCTCGGGATATTTCTGATACTGGCGGCGCCAGAAATCCGGCGTATCGGTGACGAACGAATAGGTCGCCTCGATCACCGCCAGCGATTCTTCCGCCGGACCCAGCAGGTAGGCTGCGCCGCCCGCTCCAGCAGTGTATTCCAACGCATCCCCCGGGCGGCCCTGGGCAGTATCCATGCCCACCGCCAGGGCATAATTTGCCATCCCGGAGCCGACAAAGCCGATCGCTGCCACCATCGCTTCCGTGCCGGCCTTGCAGGCAAATTCCCAATCGGCAGCCTGGACATTGGGAACGGCTCCAATCGCCTCGGCAACCAGGGTGGAAGTGGGTTTGACCGCGTAGGGGTGCGACTCCGAGCCAACCCAGACGGCGCGGATTTGAGAGGGGTTGATGGCGCTGCGCTTGAGCGCATTGCGAGAGGCCTCGATTGACATGGTCACCACATCTTCATCGATGCCGGGCACAGCTTTTTCCTTGATCGGTAAAGCGCCTTCGCCACCGGTCCACACCCGCGCCACTTCCGCCGCCGGCAAGCGGTAGCGGGGCACGTATGCACCATAGCCAATGATCCCTACCGGGCGCAGTGGTTTGAGCAGTAAATTTTCAATGGGATTTTTTTCATCCATGCTGAATCTTCCTTCAATCAAAGTTCAAACAATAAGTTGAGCTTTCAGCTAATTTTGTTTTCCTGAGTGGATATTGTACCCGACCCCCAGGCGTTTAAAATTTCTTCGGCGCGGTCGATGCGCACGGTTTTTTCCTGAACCAGCTGGCGGGCCAGGCGCTCGATCTGTTCACCCCGAGCCCCGGCGGCAGCTGCCACCTGGCGTGCGTGCAAACCCATATGCCCACGCTGGATGCCCTCGGTTGCCAGCGCCCGCAGCGCAGCCAGATTCTGCGCCAGGCCAACGGCGGTAATGATTTCTGCCAGCTGGGAGGCAGTCTGTACGCCCAGCAGCTTCAAGGCTGCCTGGGCAGTGGGGTGGACGCGGGTAGCCCCGCCAACGATGCCGACTGCCATGGGCAGCTCCAATTCACCCACCAGATTGCCGGCCGCGTCTTTGCCCCAGGTCGATAGCGAGGTATAGGAACCGCCCCGTGCTGCGTAGGCGTGTGCCCCGGCCTCGACCGCCCGCCAATCATTCCCTGTGGCGATTACCACGGCATCGACACCATTCATGATCCCTTTATTGTGGGTTGCCGCCCGGTAAGGATCAACCGCGGCAAACGCCCAGGCGGCAATAATGCCATCGCGGACTTCTTCTGGCGAGTAATCGCCAAAGCCCAGCTGGTCCAGGGGGATCGTGCAGCGGGCACGGGCCAACCGCCGGTCGGCAAGATTGCTCAGGATGCGCAGGTGCACCCGCCCGCCGGTCAGGTCTTCCACCCGGGGAGCCAGCTTTTCCACTGCGGTATTCACCGCATTGGCGCCCATTGCATCGCGCACATCATAGATCAGGTGAAGGACCAGGAAAGGACCGACAGGAGATTGCTCGATCAGGCGGACTTCAAGATCGCGCGGCCCGCCCCCTAAACGCTGCAGCACCGGATCGATCCCGGCAGCTTCTTCCAGGAGCCCTGTTCGCTGATCCAGGAGCGCCTGGCGGGCAGCCGGCAGGTCGGGCACATCCAGCACCTGCATTTGCCCAATCATCTCCGGCGCAGTCGCTTCCGCTTGAAATCCTCCCCCGGCGCGCGCCAGCCTGGCCATAAACGACGCACCTGCCACCACAGACGGCTCTTCGATCGCCATTGGAACCAGCACATCTCGCCCGTTGACCTGATAATTCAAAGCGATTCCCAGCGGTAAGGCATGCAAGCCAACAACATTCTCAATCATATGATCCGCCTGGTCCACGCTCAGCCCCAGCTCAGGATCGAACGCCGCCAGATCAGCCTCAGTCAGGCCGGCCCCTTTTGCCAGCTCAACCAACCGGTCTGACCGGTTCAGGTTATAAAACCCGGGAATGCGCGAATTTTTTTCTGGTTCCGGCGGTTTGGGCATCATCCTACCTCGTCTGGTATCATCCTGGGTATTTTATACCCATCTGAGTCTGGCAAAAACTATCAACCTTGGTCGAAGGTTATTTCTATGAATTCGTTAACCTACCTTCACCCGGTGGGTCAGGATCAAACCGCAAACTCGGATAAACTTTGGTAAAATTGACCTACCTATGAGGTATATACCATGGTTGTCCTGACCCGGGAGCAGCTTGAAGACCGTTTAGCTGCTTTACACCACGCCAGTCTTCAATTGGTGGGGGATCTTTCATTGGAGACGGTTTTAGAGCGAATCGTCCAGTTGGCGCGTGAACAAGCAGGGGCGGAATATGCTGCCCTCGGCGTGGTGGATGAAGCCGGCAACCTGGTGAAATTTCTTCCGGTTGGGATGGAGCAAACAGCCATCGACCTTATGGACCACCCCCCACTGGGTAAAGGTCTATTGGGTATGTTCTACAAAGAACGGCGCACCATTCGCATCCCGGAGATCAGCGCCGATCCGCGCAGCGCCGGCTTTCCCGCCCATCACCCGGCGATGCATTCCTTCCTCGGCGTGCCCATCATCCTGGGCGAACGCCTTTTCGGCCAGATATACCTGACAAATAAACGAGATTACCCTGAGTTCACCGAATCGGACGAGCGGGTGATCGAAACTCTGGCAACCTACGCTGCGGTTGCGATCTCGAACGCCCGGCTGTACAACGACCTGCAGATCCGGGATGAAGCGCTGAGCCGGCGCAACGAAGACCTGGCTTTATTAAATGATATTGCCTCAGCTCTCACCAGCTCGCTGGAGGTTGAATCGATCCTGGATCAAACCCTCAACCGGATGATGAGCTATCTGGATGTTGAAGCCGGTGAGATCTTCCTGCGCGAAGACAACGAAAAAGAACTGCACATGGCGCTGTATCGTGGGGATACCGCTGAAGCCTTCTGGACACGCGACCGCTTCAAGGTCGGCGAAGGCGCCATCGGGCAGGTTGCCGAGACGGGCAAACCGATGGTCAACTTCGATCCCCGCGAAAATAACCTTTTCCTGCGCAAAGCCGTGCCAGAAGCCGGCTTCCAATGTATGGCGATTATCCCCATGACTGCCCGCGGTAATGTGATCGGTGTGATCAGCGTTGCCACCCGCCAGGACCGCTGCATAGGCGAGCGTGAAGTCAATATGCTCACTGCCATTGCCTCCTGGGCTGCCACGACAATTGAGAATGGCCGCCTGCACCGCCAGGCGCGCCGTCTGGCAGTCCTCGAAGAGCGCGAGCGGATCGGGATGGACCTGCACGACGGCATCATCCAGTCCATTTATGGTGTAGGCCTTGCGCTCGATTACGCGCGCATGTCCCTGGATGAAAATCCTCTATCTGCAAAGCAGAAGATCGATCAATCCATCGAGGCCTTGAACAGCACGATCCACGATATCCGTTCTTATATCCTGGATTTGCGGCCGCGCCAGTTCCACGGGCGAGATCTGATGGAAGGCTTGCAGCGCCTGGTCGCCGAGTTCAAAGCTAACTCCAAGATCGAGATCACCCTGGCCGGGCCGGAGACCGACCTGACTGATTTCCCGGCCGAAAATGCCACCACCCTGTTCCATATCTGCCAGGAAGCCCTGGCGAATGTCGCCAAGCATTCTCAGTCCCGCCGGGTGGATGTACGGTTGTGGACGGCGCGCGAGCGGGTCTTACTGGAAATTGCCGACAATGGAGCGGGGTTTGACTTGCGCAAGATGAATTTCACCCTGGGGCATGGCTTGTCCAATATGCACACTCGAGCGCGTAAAGTCGGCGGTGATGTAGAGATCAACTCGAATCCAGGTGAAGGCACCAACGTTTTAGCCTGGGTGCCCCGCCGTGCCTGATTACTGAACCCGCTCTCCTAACAAAATGGACCTCATTACCAGCAAAGCCAATCCCAAGATCAAACAGATCCGGGCGCTGCGGCAGCACAAAGCGCGCCAGGCAGCCGGGCTGCTGGTGGTTGAAGGGATTCGACCGGTCGGCGAAGCGATTGCCGCCCAGGCCCGGGTGGAAAGCCTGATCTACGCCCCAGATCTGTTGACCAGTGAATATGCCCGCAGCCTGATCACCGAACAGGCTGCCCGAGGGGTCCCAACCTACCCAACCAGCCCCGAAGTTTTTAGCTCTCTTGCCGAGAAAGACAATCCGCAGGGTATCCTGGCGGTGGTAATCCAACCGGACACCAGCCTGGGGAGCCTGAATCTGGGGAATTTTCCATGGGGAGTCGCGGCAATCGCCCCTCAGGATCCCGGCAATGTGGGTACAATCCTGCGCACGATCGACGCCGCCGGTGCAAGCGGGCTGATCCTGATCGACCCAGGCGTCGATCCCTTCCATCCCACCGCAGTAAGGGCAAGTATGGGGGCAATATTCTGGCTGCCGGTCGTTCAGGCGACCTTCAGCGAGTTTACCTCCTGGGCAGACGAACACGCCTATCAGCTTTATGGCACCTCTGCCCATGCCAGCCAGGATTACCGCGAGATATCTCACTACATCCAGCCCAGCATTCTGCTGCTCGGCAGCGAGCGCGCAGGCTTAAGCCCGGAGCAGCTTGAGATCTGCCAGCACCGGGTGCGTCTGCCCATGGCCGGCAAGGCGACCTCGCTGAACCTGGCTGTCGCTGCCGGTATCCTGCTCTACGATATGCTGGAAAAACACGCCGGCTGAAATCCCACCCAGTTTCATCATCTATTAATTGGACCGCCTAAGTCTATTTCAGACTTTTGTGGTATGCTTTAATTTAAAGAACAAAAAGTGTCTGCTTGAGGTTGGATAGCGAAGGGGAGGACGAAAAAAATGTCCGAAGTCTATATCCTCTCGGCGGTCCGCACCCCGATCGGGGTGGGAAAAGCCCATGGCGCCCTCAATCCCATCGCTCCAGTGGACCTGGCAGCAGCGGTCATGGCTGAAGCAGTCCGGCGAGCAGGGGTTGATCCCGCCCTGGTCCAGGATGTAATCTGGGGCTGTGTCACCCCTGTTGGCGACCAGGGAGCCAATCTCGCCCGCCAGGCAGCTTTGAAAGCCGGTTTTCCGGTCCATGTTCCCGCAGTTACTCTTAATCGCATGTGCGGCTCGGGTCAGCAAGCGGTCCACTTTGCCGCCCAGGCGATCCTGGCCGGGGATATGGACCTGGTGCTGGCTGGTGGCACCGAGATGATGTCTCACCAGCCCTTGGGCGCCGATTACCCGGCTGCCTGGCCCGAGGATTTCCCTTACCGGCTGGTCCATCAAGGGATCAGCGCCGAGCTGATGGCGCAAAAATGGTCTCTGAGCCGGGAGGCGCTGGACGATTACAGCTACAACAGCCATCTAAGAGCCATGCACGCGATCGAGCAAGGCCGTTTCGAGAGCCAGATCCTGCCCATCCAGCGCCCGGATGGGCAAATTGTGTGCATCGATGAGGGCGTTCGCCGCCCTCCGGACCGCCAGAAAATGGCCGGGCTCAAACCTGTATTCCAGGCCGACGGGGTGATCACTGCCGGCAATGCCAGCCAGGTGAGCGATGGCGCTGCCGCACTGCTGCTGGCATCTCCCGAGGCAGTGGGTCGGTTGAACCTGCTCCCCCGCGCCCGCATCGTGACTCGCGTGGTGGTCGGCTCTGACCCGGTATTAATGCTGGATGGGCCGATCCCGGCCACACAGCTGGCGCTCAAAAAAGCCGGTCTGCAGCTGGCAGATATCGATGTCATCGAAATCAACGAAGCCTTTGCCGCAGTGGTGCTGGCGTGGGCGAGAGAATTAAGCCCCGACCTTGAGCGGGTCAATCCCAACGGCGGGGCCATTGCCCTTGGACATCCGCTGGGCGCGACCGGGGCGATCTTGATGACCAAGCTGCTGCACGAGCTGGAGCGCAGCGATGGGCAGTTTGGCTTGCAAACCATGTGCATCGGCCACGGCATGGCCACCGCGACCCTGCTGGAACGGATTTAAACCCTGCAATTGACATACCAGACGAGGAATTAGAATGACCGATACCCAGGTGCAGAGCACTGAATTCATCCTGACTCCGGACCAGCTCTTAGACGATTACCGCATTGCCTACCAAAGCCGCCAGGCCAGCCTGGTTGGACGGCGGGAAGTGATGAGCGGGAAAGCCAAATTTGGGATTTTCGGGGACGGCAAGGAGCTGCCGCAGATGGCGATGGCGCGTGCCTTCCGTCCCGGCGATTTTCGCTCCGGTTATTACCGCGACCAGACCTTCATCTTCGCCACCGGCATGGGCAAAGTCCGGGAGTTTTTTGCCCAGCTCTATGGACACACCGATCTGAACGCGGACCCGGCGACCGGCGGGCGTGGGATGAATGCCCATTTTGCTACCCGCAGCCTGAATCCGGATGGAAGCTGGAAGGACCTGACCGCTCAGCTCAACTCCTCCGGGGATATTGCTCCCACCGCCTCGCAGATGCCACGCCTGGTCGGATTGGCGTACGCCTCCCGCATGTACCGGGAAGTGCCGGAGTTAAGCGGTTTTACCCAATTTTCAAATCATGGAAATGAGATCGCCTTCGGGACCATTGGCAACGCATCCACTGCCGAGGGGCTGTTCTGGGAATCGGTCAATGCCATCGGGGTGTTAAACGCCCCGGCAGTGATCTCGATTTATGACGATGGCTATGGAATCTCGGTGCCCAACCTGTACCAGATGGTAAAGCAGGACCTCTCCACAATCTTAAAAGGTTTCGGGCGCTGGGAAGGGAGCTGCGACGGCTTTGACCTGTACCAGGTCCGCGGCTGCGACTACCATGCCCTTTACCAGGCTTACCAGCAGGCTGCCGCCAATGCCCGCCTGGACCATACCCCGGCGATCCTGCATATCACCGAGCTCACCCAGCCGCAGGGTCATTCCACCTCCGGCAGCCACGAGCGCTATAAATCCAAAGAGCGCCTGGAGTGGGAAGTAGAAAATGATGTCTTGAAGTGCATGCGCCAGGATGTGCTGGCCAGCGAGGTTGTGGACGAGCAGACCCTGGCAGAGATGGAAGCTGAGGAGCGCCAGTTTGTGGAAGCGGAGCGCCAGGCAGCCTGGGAGGCCTACCAATCGCCCATCTTCCAGGAACGGCAGGAGCTGGTAGAGTTGATCTCCACCCTGGAAGGCGAATCCCAGCAGTCTGCCGCCCTGACAGAGATCCGGAGTAAGCTGGCCAGCCTGCCCCAGCCGCTGCGCCGCGATCTGATGAGCGCGGCCCATGCCGCCCTGCGCGCCACCCGCGCCGAGCAATTGAGCGGCAAGCCGGCCCTGATCCGCTGGCGTGACCAGCTGCAGGCCGACACTCAGCCCCGCTACAGCTCCCTGGTGTACAGCGAATCTGCCGAATCAGCCTTGCGTGTGCCGGTCACGCCGGTCGAATACGCCCCCGATGCGCCGATGGTCTACGGGTATGATGTCCTGAATGCCTGCTTCGACGCCGCCCTGGAGCGCGACCCGCGGGTTTTTGCTTTTGGCGAAGATGTCGGTCAGTTGGGCGACGTGAACCAGGGCATGCACGGGCTGCAGGAAAAATACGGCTTGCTCAGGGTTTCCGATACTGGCATCCGCGAGGCCACCATCATCGGCCAGGCGATTGGCATGGCCCTGCGCGGCCTGCGACCGATCGCCGAAATCCAGTACCTGGATTACCTGCTTTACGCCCTGCAAATCATGTCCGACGATCTGGCGACCCTGCACTGGCGCACCCACGGCGGGCAGAAAGCCCCGGTGATCGTGCGCACCCGCGGCCACCGTCTGGAAGGCATCTGGCATTCTGGCTCACCAATGGCGAGTATCATTCACCTGCTGCGCGGTATGTACGTCCTGGTGCCGCGCAATATGACCCAGGCGGCTGGCTTTTACAATACTCTGCTGCGCTCCGACGAGCCCGGCCTGATCGTGGAAGTGCTGAACGGCTACCGCCTGCGAGAAAAGCTGCCTGCCAACATCGCTGAATTCACGGTACCCCTGGGAGAGCCCGAGATCCTGCGACCCGGAAAAGATATCACCCTGGTCACCTATGGAGCCTGCTGCCGGCTGGCGCTGGAAGCCAGTAATAACCTGGCAGAAACCGGGATCGAAGTGGAAGTGATCGATGTCCAGACTCTGCTGCCCTTCGACATCCATGGGCGGATCGGCGAATCCCTCCAAAAAACCGGACGGGTCCTCTTTGTGGATGAAGATATGCCGGGCGGGACGACAGCCTACATGCTCCAGGAAGTCCTGGAAAAGCAAGGCGGCTACCATTGGCTGGATTCGGCGCCCACCACGCTGCCTGCCCGGGCGCATCGCCCGGCATACGGCTCGGATGGCGATTACTGGTCCAAGCCCAATGTAGAGCAAATCTTCGATGTTGTTTACGCCCTGATGCACGAGGCCAACCCGGGGCGCTTTCCCTTCTTTGATCGCTGAATCCGCGTGAGCTTACGCGAGAACTTTTTCTGGAGGCTGCATGTCCACTCAGGTTCTGATGCCCAGGCTGGGCGAGTCGGTTGATGAAGGTACGATCAGCAAATGGCTCAAAGCGATCGGCGACCCGGTCGCCCAGTACGAGCCTTTGCTGGAAGTAAACACGGACAAAGTCGATACCGAGATCCCCAGCCCGGCAGCAGGCACCGTGCTGGAAATCCTGGCGCCCGAAGGAAGCATCGTCCAGGTGGGGA
>JAJZSS010000038.1 GCA_021849525.1 Chloroflexota bacterium | reverse complement strand
GGTCTGGTCCATGCCATACAGGTTTTGAGCTTTTTCCCAATCCATCGCTGCGTTTTCATTGCATGGGCGTTGAAGGAGAGGCTTGTTATAGTACCCCGCCTGTTCGCTGTTTTTTTGAAGATGAGGCAGGATATCAGCCTCGTCTTCTGCCATTACAGACTCCCACCAGGAATCATCCATGGGTGGAGGTCCCCCCTGAATATCGCGATAAATGTCTTTTTTCACCATTAAGCCCAATCTCCTGGGAAAAACAATGGTTTAAACTATGGTTTATTTGGTAGCTGCCTCTTCAACCGGCAAAGCTTGTTTACTGGCTTCCTGTTCCATTTCGACGATGGCGCTGGCTACCGCCTCAACCGCAATGCGCTGTTTGCGGTACAGGTCAGCCTCCGACATCGCCAGCCGCAGCGCAATCTCGCGTACTTTGCGGCCTTCTAAAAATTTCAGATCCAATATATTATACAAAATCCATTCGCCATTAAACCTCCTTTCTCCCTCCGGACGGATCTTTTCAATCGCCTGGCGTAAGATAGCCCGCAAAGCGTTGGTTGGACTGTCGCGATGCTCGAGCATCGCTTTTTGAACAATGTTCAGGTCCATGAGCGGGTTCTCAGTCAGTTTCGGACCTCCCCAATAGTGGGTCAGGGCGTCTTTCACCCATTGGGTCAGGGTTGGCCTGTCCATGTCTACGGCATCAATGGTCAGGACTTCACTGCCGTCGTAGCGTGAAGCAGCCCGCAGACGCTGAATCAATTCAATCTGGGGGCTCATTTCTTCGAGGGTGCTGAAAACTTGCTGCTGGCGCTTGCGGTCGGATAGCGCCAGGCCGGCGCGCTGGGCCAGAATTCCCAGAGCTTCGGTCTGCTCGCTATCCAGTATCTGATCGGGTCTGCGCAGCGCGCCAATCAAACCAACCAGCTCATTGTTAAATTGAGTTTTGTCGTAGAGGGGCCATAACCAGTAATCCCCCCAGGTGAATAGTTCTTCTTTAACTCCATCCTGAGGAAGCTCGCTCAAGATTTGCTCGGGAAGCTGCTCCGGATCGAGATTTAACTCACCCCCCGAGGTAATGAAAATATCCAGTCCGTTCGGATCAAAGCCGGCGAGGAAAGCTTTTTGCACCTGTAAACGATCGGTTACTGCGGCGAGGATGGCCTCCAGGAGCTGGTGTAGATCGCTGCGGGTAAGCAGGCGCTCTTCGAGGGTCTGCACCATCTCAATGTCGCGGCGGTCCTTTCCGTAAAACAGCCAGCGTTCCCATACTGGCGCTAAAAGGGTAACCAGGTGCTCCAGGCTGAGCACAACGAACACCATGGCAACCAGCTCGAGGGGGTTATCCGGCATGCCGAAAGAGCGGCTCACCCGGCGAATGACCGTAACCACTGCCAGGGCTGTGGAAGCCGTCACCGGACCGCGCATCAGCCATTTGAACAGGCGACGTTTGACCACCCGGTCAGGCCAGGAGACGCCAAAAAAAGCCACTGCATACGCCATCAACACCAGCAGAACTGAAACCAACAAGTTACTGAGCGTCAATGCAATCCAGAAGATGAGCGTATGCTGGGAGGCGAATCCTGATCCATACAGCAGGTAAGGGTAGGAACCCAGGGCGGGGGCTAAGGACCCGGTGATGAGGTAGGTCATCCGCCGCCGGCTGGCGCTGGTGACCGTGCGCCGATAGGCGCGGAAAAAATTGGCCAAAGCCCAGATCGTGACGACCAGATAATACAGGGTGAAAACCCAGGTCAGGGCGGTTCGTTGCAGGTGGGGCGCTGGTTCGGCATCCGCATTTAGAGCTCCGACCAGCAGGTTGGTGGGGAGCAGTAACAGAAATCCGAAAGCCAGCAGGTAATTCAGGCGGACAGCCAGGCTGCGGCGGCCCCGTGAAGGCCGCCCGGTGGTCGCCAGGACGGCATCCGAGAGGTGTAAGTAAGCTGCCGGAAGAAAGATGATCCCGATCCATTGCAGGCGCAGGGAGGTGCCCAACATGCCGTTGGAATTGGAGATGTTGGCGAGTGATTCGGCTACATAAACAATCACCACGCATCCCATAATGATGGCGAAGGAACGGGAAACGCGATCGCGCAAGTTGAAACTGAGGGCGTACAGGAGGAGCGAAAACGCTGTAATAGCAATGCCTGCTGTCAGCAAGTCATTGAGCGTTTCGAGAGATATTTGGATGAAATCAGTCATAACGATAAATTGATCCGGCAAAACTGAATTATCCAGGCGGCAGGCTGCCGCAGGTTAAAGAAGAACCACACCGAAAATACTACCTTTAGATACCATTTTATCTCAAAGGCTTTGTGAAGAAGAGAGCAATATCGTGATTGGTGTAATATCGATCATTGTAACCACAGAAATCGAAACCCAGTTTGTGCGCCAGCTGGATGGCAGGGTAATTTTTAGGCTGCATCTCCAGGGTCAGGTAGCGGGTGTTGTGCTCACTGCCCCATTCCTGGGCAGCCAGGATCAGGGCGCTGCCGATTCCCTGGCGCCGCACTCGCCGGCGAACCGCAAGGTCGGTCATCCAGGTCGTGCGTGGAGCGAGATCCAACCGCAAACTGGCATAGCCCACCAGATCCTCGTCCAGCAGGGCTACCAGCACCCCCGAGCAATTTGCCCAGTCTTCAATCAGGGTTGAGACCTGGCGCGGGTAATCGACACGAACCGAGCGGGGCAGGCGTACTTCCTGAAAATTAACCCCAACCCGTTTTTCGGCTGCCTGAATTTCCATCTGCCAGACATATTCGGTGGTGTAATTATGGTCGATCTCAGCCAATACAGGGATATCTTCAGCGATTGCAGCACGGATCTCGATTTCGGGCATAGGGTCACCTTTTCCAATAAGCGATTTTCAGGGAGCAGGGGTCTCGATGCTTACCGTTACCTGTACCTGCACCACACACGGGGCGCTGGCGCGCGCCTCGTTGTCTACCACGACCAGCCCCAGCTGATAGGTCCCGGCGAATAATCGCCGGGTATCCCACAAGCCGAGAGGTTCTTCGATTTTGACTTCATTTCCCGCCACAATTGTCTGCCAGATGGTCTCTTCGGGGCGTTTCATTTCGATCTTGTAGAAGCCAAAATTCGGGATATCTGCCGTCCCAATGACTTCGACCACCTCGCTCACCGTCTGACCTTCTGCAGGAGTGAGGATATTGATGCTGGCTGCCTGGCAGGTGCTGGCTCCCGATTGAGCCAGGGTAGGCGAGGGGGTGATCTGCCTCTGCTCGCTGGCGTTGGCTGTGGGCTGCAAAGTGGTGGTCGGGGTCGCCAGCAGATTCACCGTGGGGGTGAGCAGCGGATTGGCGCCGGGAACTGTGGGGGCAACAAAGCTCACCAGCATAAATACGCTTGTTCCCAGAACCAGGATCAGCACCAGCATGCCGGCTGACAGATTCAATCTGGCCTGGGCGCTTTCCCGTTCCAGGCCAAATCCGGCGTCTTGCAGCTCTTGCCAGGACAGGATAAATTTACGGATGTAAATCAATGCCCCCACCCCAAGAAGCAAATATATCCACGCCTCGAAAGCGCGCACAAAACTGAGTGCTTCTGTCATGCCTCTCCGGAGATGGGGCTAAACCACAGTACTAACTACTCGAGACCAGGCGCCCTCCGTCTCATTCTAACTAAATGCGGCTTAAAACGCCGTTGATCACCGCGATTAACTTGGGAACAATCTGCTTACCGGCTTCGAGTACTTCTTCGTGAGTGGTGAGCGTGTTTCCATCCAGATTTGCTTTATTGCTGATCCCTGAGATCCCCAGGATGCGTGTGCCACCATGGCGGGCAGCGGTTACCTCAGGGACGGTGGACATGCCTACAGTGTCTGCGCCGATGCTGCGCAGAAAGCGCAGATCAGCCGGGGTCTCAAAAGATGGACCAGCCAGGCAGCAGTAGACACCGCTGTGCATCCCGATACCAGAATCCTGAGCAGCCTTTAGGGCGATGGCGCCCAGCTGGCGGTCATAAGCCTGGCTCATATCGGGAAAGCGCGGCCCCAGCTCGTCCAGGTTTGGGCCGCGCAGGGGGGTAAGACCAGCCATGCCGATCAGGTTCAGATGATCCTGGATCAGCATCAGGTCGCCCGGTTCGTAGGCTGGATTGACAGCTCCAGCCGCATTGGTGACAATCAGCGTTTCAATTCCCAGGCGCTGCATCACGCGGATGGGCAGAGCGACCTGGGCCATCGTATACCCCTCATAATAATGAACCCGCCCTTGCATGACCAGGACCGGCTGATCCTTTAAGCTCCCATTGACCAGCTGACCCTGATGCCCAAAGACGGTTGACACCGGCCAATCTGGAATTTCCGGATAGGGGATTCTGACCTGGTTTTCCACGGCCTCTGCCAGTGAGCCTAATCCAGATCCAAGGATGATCCCGACCCGGGGAGCATTGGCTAATTTGGGGCGGATCGACTGGGCGATCTGGTCCATTTCTGCAAGTGTAAAAGTTTCTTTCATCGACTACTCCTGAAGCGGTCGAACAATTTTATTTCGATAGACAATCTGCCTTAACCAACGATCCGGCGGACACGAGCCAGGGTGGAGAGTGGGGATATGTGCCCCAGGCGTAATTGGATCTGTTTCAGTGGCAAGCCGGAGAACACCAGACGCTGAGCGGCAGTATCGCTGAGCAGGCGTGGATTGAGGGGGTAGGGAAGGCCGGCCCGGCCGCCCCACTTATGCAGCGCCTGCCAGACAGCCTGGCGGGTCATGCGCCTGCCGGACTGGCTGATCCACAGCGCCGGTTCATCGGGTTGGCGGATTAATTCAGGACGGCCTTCCTTCAAATAACGCCGCAGCGGCTGGTCAGCCCATTCCAGATTTATCGGAGAGCCGGCTCCCGATGGCTGGGGCAGAATAAGCCTGTAGGAATCATCGCGTAAATCGGTGAGATTAATTGCCAGCAAACGCTGCACCGGCAAACCGGTTTCGAGCAACAGCGCCAGGAGTGCCTGATCACGGCGGGCATGCGCCTGGGGAGCCTGCTCCATGACGCTCCATAAGGCGCTCAGATGCGCTGGTTGGATGCTTTTGAGGAGACTCTCATCACGGCGATGGCCCCGGCTGGGCGGCGCCAGGCTGGAAATTGGCTTCCAATCAGTTACAGGCTGATCCAAAAAGAGGTTAAACGCGCTCAAGCTCACCAGACGGCGGGCAATGGTATGTGCATGGAACCCGTCTGCGATTTCAGCTTGCAGAAAGGCTTGCAGGTTAGGGGTCGTGAAATCTGAACACCGGGCAGGGCGGGAAGTTTGTTCTTCAATATATCCAGCGAAACGCAGCAAATCCCCCTGGTAAGCTGCCAGGGTGCTGCGCGCATATAAGGCCCTGGCATTTGAATAACGCCCAAAGGCCTGAATTGCATGTGCAAATTCAGTGTCTGGAAGTGCTCTGCTACCGATTTTCCACCATCCCGCGCCCGCCCAAAAAGATTATGGTTAACTCATTATAACATGCACCCCGGGCCAGGGCCGGGGTGCGGCTGACAGCGCGGACAGGCTCATCCGGCTGCCATGACTGCCTGGAAACCTGCGAGGGTGCGCTGGATGTGAGCATCGTTCACCCAGCAGTGAGTTACCAGGCGAAAGCGGCGGGAGCCGGCGACTCCAACCCGCACACCATGTTCCGCCAACCGGGCAGCCACACGTCCGGCGGGGGAGACGCCTCCATGTTGCGCCGCCTGGGTCTCACCTGCCTCGCGGGTCAGGTTGAGAAAGACCATGTTGGTATATGGGGTGCCTGGATCCAGCTCCAGGCCGGGGATCTGGCGCAGGCCATCGGCCAAGGCGCGGGCCCGCCGGTGATCCTCAGCCAGGCGATCGATCATCGTTTCCAGGGCGACAATCCCCGCTGCGGCCAGGATGCCTGCCTGGCGCATTCCACCCCCCAACTGCTTGCGGATGCGGTGCGCCTGGTGGATGAAGGCATGCGAGCCGCATAATACCGAACCGACCGGGGCGGATAAGCCTTTGCTCAGGCAAAAAGTAACCGAATCGGTCATGGCTGCCAGGTCTCGGGCAGGCACACCCTGAGCCACGGCAGCGTTGAAGAGGCGGGCGCCGTCCAGGTGCAGGCGCAAATTATGGCGGTGGGCTAGATTGCTGACTGCCAGCATATATTCGGGGGTCAGAGCCACACCCCCACAACGGTTGTGGGTGTTTTCCAGGGCAATCAGCCGGGTGACCGGGTGATGGGGGTCATCGGGGCGAATCGCGGCCTCGATCGCGTTTAACTCCAATGTCCCATCCTCCTGATTGGGCAGCTGGCAGGAATGCACACCACCCAGGGCGGAAATCCCACCAGCCTCAAAGAGGAAAGTGTGAGCTTTGTTCCCGAGAATCACTTCGTCGCCGCGCTGGCAATGGGCGAGGACAGCCACCAGGTTGCCCATTGTGCCGGAGGGGACGAACAAGCCGGCTTCCTGGCCGACCAGGCCCGCAGCCAACTCTTGCAAATGGTTGATAGTGGGGTCTTCGCCATAAACATCATCGCCAACTTCTGCTTTTGCCATCGCGTCGCGCATGGCTGGAGTGGGCTGGGTGACGGTATCAGATCGCAGGTCAACAATGTCCATAGTAGGCTCCGTAGATCAGGTTTTTCCCGGCAGGCTGGCGGGCGCGGCAGCCTGCCTAGTTGAGCGGGGTAAGAGAATCAAGGATTTGGGTTAGCTCTGGCGGCAGGGGCGCTTCGAAGCTGCGGGGTTGGTCTTCGCCTGGGAGCGTGACGCTCAGTCGGGCAGCATGCAGGAAGTGACGCGCCAGGGGTACCGTGGAACGGCGCCCGCCATAGATCGTGTCTCCTGCGACCGGGCAGCCAATAAAAGCCAGGTGCAGGCGAATCTGGTGGGTGCGACCGGTAAGCGGTTGGACTTCCAGCAGGGTATGGCCGAAATAGCGGGCCAGGGTGCGATAATCGCTGATTGCTGGGCGGCCTTTGAGATCGCTGACCACCGCCATTAATTTTCTTTCGCCTGGGTTGCGCCCAATCGCAGCCTCAATCCGCCCGGTTGGCGTAGGGGGCTGGCCATCGACCAGCGCCAGGTAAACTTTATGAACTTTTCGTTGTTTAAACTGTTCCTGAAGCATGCGGTGGGTGCGGTCGTTTTTAGCCAGCAGGATCAGCCCTGAAGTATTTTTGTCCAGGCGATGGACCACTCCCGGGCGCTGCTCGCCACCGATCCCTTCCATCTCGGGGGCGTGCGCCAGGGCGGCGTGGACCAGCGTCCCCTGGCCATGTCCGGCAGCCGGGTGTACGACCATGCCGGCGGGTTTATTAATGACCATCAGGTCATCATTCTCGAAGATGATATCCAGAGGGATAGCCTCCGGCTGCAAGCGGCTGGGCTCCGGCGGGGGAATACGGACCATCACGGTTGCGGGACGGTCCAATACCAGGCTGGATTTCAGTGCCGTCTGGTTATCCACGGTCACCTGCCCATCCTTGATCAGAGCCTGCAAGCGCGAGCGCGAATAGGCTGGGAGGCGCTGGACTAAAAACTTATCCAGCCGGGTGGTTTCGGCACCGCTGAACTCAAGCGCGATGGTCTGTTCGCTCACAGTTCTTCCTCGGGCGGCAGGTTGGTGGATTGTGATTCAGGTTGAGCGGGCAGGCTCGCGGCGTCGTTTCCTGGCTGGGATCTTTTGGAATTGGCTTCTTGCTTTTCTTTGATCCACATACCGATAACCAAAATAGCAACGCCCACTGAGATACTGGCATCGGCGATATTGAAAACCGGGAAACTGCCTACGGATATAAAATCGATCACCGAGCCGAGTGTGACCCGGTCGATCAGGTTGCCAATGGCTCCCCCGAGCTGCATACTGAGCGCCACGCGCAAGGGCCAGTCCTCTTTGGCAATCTGGGGGTAGTAAAACAGGATCGCTACCGAAACAATGACCGCCAGGATCGTAAAAACCATACTCATGTTCTGGAACAACCCGAAAGCAGCGCCAGTATTGCTCCAATGGACGAGACGGGCATACGGGGTCAGCCAGGGCCAGGGTGACCACATTTCCTGGTAAGCCAGGTTCGTGCGTACCCAGGTCTTGGTCCACTGGTCGAGCAGGACAATCACTCCGGTCAAAACAATCAATAAACTATAGTTCGAAAAGAATTTCTTCAAGGATCTGCTCCCAAAAAGGATGAATAACTGCGCCGTTCATTGTACCTCGGAAACCGGGCACCCAGACCAGCTGCATGGTCGCTCAAGCGCAGAGAATGCTGAACGCCTGGACAGCGGTTTCTTGTACACCGGCTGCGGCAGCGAGCCAGGCCGCGAGCGAGTCTGGCAGCTCTGACAGGCCCACCAGGTGCGCCGGGCAGCCCTGCCGGCAGTCGCTTGCCCCAAAGCCGGGGACAGCGATGAAAGCCGATGGCATGACGGCAGCCGCCTGACTCCAGGCGCACTCCAGGGATAATGGAGAGGATGCCGGATGGGATTTAGCTGGGAGAAAGAATACGGAGTGCAGGGTGCTGGTATTGCGAAAGAAGTCAATATGCCAGTGGGGGCGGGCAGAGCCCAGGATATGGCGCTGCAGGCGAGCCCTTAAGCCGCCTGGCCCACAGGCGCTGCCGAAGTATATGTAATGTGCCGGCGGAAAGGTGAAGACTCCTAAACGCCCGACTGGCAGATTGATTGGGTGTTGGAGGCATAAGACGAGGGCATAACTGCCGGGCAAGGCTTGGATATCAACCGGTTTCATGGGAACTTGAGGAGTTAAGCGCCGGGATAATAACCCATGAAATCGAGCTGGTGGGCGATATAGACCAGCTCCTGGCGCTCAATTTGGGCATGACGGGTGTTAATCCAGGCTGCAAAACGGGCCCCGTCCAGCTCAGGGCGGGTGGACAGGACCTGATCGACGGTATCGATGATGAAGTGCAGGAAATAAGCCTCATCCGCTGGATACCCGTCAGGTCCGGCGTAGACGACCCAATCCGAAGCGCCGGCTGAAAGGATGATCCCTCCAGCCGCCGGCAAATGCTGGAAGAGATGGCGCCCGGCGCGGCTGTCACCGGAGGGTTTCCCATCCGTGATGCGTTCGTCCATTGTAGAT